>CADBPK010000001.1 GCA_902796465.1 uncultured Erysipelotrichaceae bacterium
ACAGAAATATGAAGAGCGCCGTGCGCAGATGCAGCAGCGCCGTCAGTACAACGGCGAAAGACGCATCTTCAAGAGAGACGCTAAGCCGGCAGCAGACAAATCTGCTGAAGCAAAAGAAAAACCAGTAGTGAAAGAAGAGAATAAGGGGGAATAATCATCATGGCAAATATTACAGCTTCAATGGTTAAAGACCTTCGTGAAAAGACCGGTGCCGGAATGATGGACTGCAAGAAGGCGCTTGTTGAATCCGATGGTGATGTTGAAAAGGCAATCGACTGGCTCCGCAAGAACGGTATCGCCAAGTCTGAAAAGAAAGCCAGCAGAGTCGCTGCGGAAGGTCTGTCCAGAATTCTGACAGACGGAAACAAAGCCTGCATCGTTGAAGTCAACTCCGAAACAGACTTCGTTGCCAAGAATGAATTATTCCTGGAACTGCTCGACAAGACACTCAAGGTTCTGATCAATTCCGATGTCAAGACAGCTGAAGAAGCATATGCATTACCGGTAGACGGCGCTACATTAAAGGATGTATTCATTAATGCAGTCGCTACGATCGGTGAGAACATCACACTCCGCCGTTTCACAAACATTGAAAAGGCAGATGATGAACTGTTCGGATGCTATATGCACCAGGGCGGAAGAATTTCCGCAGTTGCAGTTGTCAAGACAACTGATCCGCAGGTTGCCAAGAACATGGCAATGCAGGTCGCTTCCATGAACCCGACATACATTTCCCGTAATGATATGCCGAAGGAAGTTATCGATCACGAGCGTGAAATTCAGGTTGCTCTCGTCAATCAGGATGAAAAACTGGCTAACAAACCGGATAAGGTTAAAGCCGGCATCGTTGAAGGACGTATCTCCAAGAGTTTGCAGGACATGTGCCTGGTAGATCAGGAATTCTTCCTGGATACAAACATCAAATGCGGTCAGTATCTGAAGGAAAACGACTCTGAAGTCAAGAGCTTCACAAAATACGTTGTCGGTGAAGGCATCGAAAAGAAAGAAGAAAACTTCGCAGCAGAAGTCGCTGCAATGACTAAGTAAGTTAAACAGCAGACCTCAAATGAAAAGAATGCATTCGTATGAATGCATTCTTTTTTCTATTTTATCAGCGTGTGTCCTTATCGACCCGTTTGAGAAGCAGGATGGAAATGACTGCAAACAAAGCAATCGTTCCCAGCATGAATCCCCAGCAGGTCAGGATATTTGATGTGGTAGTCTCATATGTAATGTTCGTGTTGTAGGCACCGCACTGCAGGAGGAATTCATCAAGCTTTTTTTCCTGCAGGATTTTGTCGGTAATCATTTTGACCGGCTGGTATCCATGAATCTCTACTTTTCTGAATTTCCATACCTGGTTCCACAGGGATACCATCGGGAGTGAATTATATCCGCCCAGGGCACACAGGCTCATGACGCCCCATTTGACGATCGTCAGTACGGTCAGTTTCTTTGCGGCTCCGGTCAGATAGATCAGTTCTCCGGAGAAGATCAGCTCGAACATCAGCATGAATGGCATAACCGTCATGGCGGCTGTGGTGTTCTTGACAAAACAGGATATCGTCATGGAAATCATATCCGCAGCATATGTGATCAGGAAGAGGGAAACGGCAGAATCAACTGTGACATTGCCCGTGACAGCACCGGTTTCCGGGAAGCGTATATTTGCGATGCGGCAGATCAGGATGATAATACCTGTCTGGATCATGCACAGGATCGCCTGGTAGATCATATGCGCGCCGATATAGGAAGTGATATGCATGCCTGCCCGGTGCTCACGCTTGATGATCGGTCTTTCCCGGCAGATCACCTGGATGGAATTGAAGAAGCCGTTCCACAGACAGACACAGACGAGAGAGAAACATCCGCCTACGGTGCCTTCCTGTGTCTTGAACATATTTGCTCCGACCGCGAAAGTGACCATGCCGGCAATCAACGCAGCCATAGGGATCATCTTCCAGTCATTCTGATAGATGAACATACGGAACAGCTTCCCGAGATAAATGCCGGTCTGGGCAATTCTTCCTTTATGACGTATCTGTTCACTCATGAGAATCCGCCTCCTTTTCCGGACTGCTGCTCCGTTCATTCATCAGTCTGGAATACTTCTCAATGAACTCATCTGCACGTCCTTCGCCGCCTTCTGATTTTTTATTGATGGCCATAACGATCTCTTCCATGGAATTTTTGCCGAAGAATTCCTTTGCCTCAGACGGCTTTCCGGAAAAGACGAGTCTTCCGACCCTGCCGGAATCCCTGGCAAGTACGATGACCTGGTCAAACAGTTCCGCCACACGGTCAGGTGTATGTGTGATTGCGAGAACGATGCTTCCCTGATGGGCGATATCACGCAGTTTTTCGAAGAGTTCTCTGGCAATAACACCATCCAGACCGGAATCCGGTTCATCCAGAATAAACAACTCGGGATCGGAGATAAGTTCGGTTCCGATGGAGATCCTTTTCCGCATACCGCCTGATTTTTTGGAAACAAGTCCGGTGCTTCCTTCAGACAGTCCGAGTACACCCATGACATCCGCGATCCGGCTCTTTCTGCCGGATGATGTCGTATTGGCAGGCATGCGCAGTTTGGCGGCATCCTGCAGGGTATTGTATACGGTATCGTGTCCCCGCAGGAGATCCTGCTGGGGAACAAAGCCGATACGGTATTTCATCTGTTCGTAATTATCGTAAATATTCACGCCGTTGAGGTAGATGGAAGCGTTCGCTTTTTCGTAGCCCAGGATCGCATTGATCAAGGTTGTCTTGCCGGCACCGGATCCTCCCAGTAAAAGAACCAGTGAGCGGGGAGGAATCGTAAAATAGATATCTTTCAGGAGATAACGTTTTTTGGTCATATCCCTGACAATCCGGTCTTTCAGGATAACAGTCAGGCCTTCGGGACTGACACTGTTTATATGAGAGTCAAAATAAATCTTGGCGGGATTTGTGCCGGCGACCATATCGTTGTCAGGATTATATCCGAGATTGACCGGCTGGAAATGCTTTCCGAAACCGAAGATCAGGGCACCCGCCCAGGTTACAGGTCCCCATAGCAGAAGCCATTTCCTGTTCCTGCCGAAAACACGGCAGACACCGGAGAAGATCCTGAGACGATAAAGGAGCTCTGTCAGCAGCAGGACAAGATTGAACAGTGCCAGATAACCGTAATAACCGGATCCGCGTCCCTTTACGGCAGAAGCGATCGTCAAAACGACTTCCACAAGCTCCAGCAGCATGCATATGACGCCTTCTTTTTCCACATCTACGCATTCCGCGAGCTTATAATACCGGAACCCGGGAATCAGGGCACGCCATCCTTTTTTTCCGCATTTTTTGAAGATCATCCAAAACCCGGCCGTTGTGATCAGGATGGCAAAAATACGGTATACAAAATAAAAATCAAAATCTCTCAGACTAAACATGACCGTTATTTAATCCTTTCTTATTTATTGTAAAGCATTTATGTTAAGAAAAATATGAAATACTGTGGATTGCATGAGAAAACATCACCGGATTTTCCTGCTTCGTTCAGATAGAGTTCACATAAAGATGGAAAAATATACCCGTAACACAAAGGAGGTTTACGGTTATGAAAAAAGAAGGCATCATCATGATGTTATGTCTGTTCCTTTCAGCAGGATGTTCAGCGGCAGAAATAAACGCAGAAGAAACAACAGTTGCTGAAAAACAGGAAGAGGTGCAGGAAACACAACCGGAGAAGACATCGGAATCTGCTGAAAGTCTGTCAGCGGAAGATATATTTACAGATCGTGATATGGAACAGGAAGCAGATCTGTCAGAGGCTGTTGCATATGACAGCAAAGACGGAGAGACCGTCACGATCACAAAAGCAGGAACATATGTTTTCAAGGGAACTGCACAGAATTATCAGATTGTCGTGGAAGCAGGCAGCGAAGATAAAGTGCAGATCGTACTGGACGGACTGCAGGTCACGAACGAAGACAAACCGGCTGTCTATGTCAAATCAGCGGATAAGGTTTTCATCACAACAACGGAAGGTACGGAGAACATGCTGAAAACGACCGGGGAATTCACGGATGACGGAGATGAAGGTACAGATGGTGTGATCTATTCAAAGGATGACCTTGTACTGAACGGGAAGGGTACTCTTACGGTCGAATCCAGTGACAACGCGGTCGTATCCAAGGATGACCTGAAGGTTACCGGCGGTACGCTGAATATCACCTGTGCCAACAACGCCCTGCAGGCACATGATTCCGTTGCGGTTGCGGGCGGTAATATTACGATCGTTTCCCAGGATGACGGTATTAAAGCAAAATATGATGAAGACGACAGCGTGGGTTATGTATATATCTCGGGCGGCACGATAAACATCAATGCCCAGGATGACGCAGTTCACGCAGAGACAATCCTGCAGATCGACGGCGGAAAGATCATTGTCGATGCGCATGAAGGACTGGAAGCGACTGTAGTCAGGATCAATGACGGTGAGATTTCTGTCAAGGCAAGTGATGACGGCGTCAACGCGGCCGCAAAATCCAGCGCATATACACCGCTTATTGAAATCAACGGCGGCAGTCTGACGATCGATATGGGCCAGGGCGATACAGACGCTCTTGATTCCAACGGAAAACTGGTCGTCAACGGCGGCACGATCACGATCACGGCACAGTTTGCCTTTGACTTCGTGACCGGATCGGAATTCAACGGCGGCACGATCACTGTCAACGGACAGGAAGTGACACAGATCACGGAATCCATGATGACCGGCGGCCGGGGCGGTATGATGGAAGGCCGTCAGAAGGAAGACGGACAGACGGAAAGGCCGGACGGGGAAACCGGACCGACAGAAGATCACGGCGGAAGAAAGCATGGTGACTTTCCGGAAAAAGGTGATTTCCCGCAGGAAGGTGAACAGAAACAAGGT
>CADBPK010000002.1 GCA_902796465.1 uncultured Erysipelotrichaceae bacterium
GAAAGAGGGATTTGAACCCTCGCGCCGGTTTCCCGACCTATGCCCTTAGCAGGGGCACCTCTTCGGCCTCTTGAGTATTTCCTCATCTGCCAAAAGCACTTATATTTTCAGCGCTTTATTATACTAACATGCACTTGATGAGATTGCAAGAGGAAATTAAAAATTTACACAGAGTCCGGAAAAGAACTCAGGGTATGATGCGGAGGGCTGTCCGTATCTGTATGTTATAATACCATCTGAGATCAGGAAGGATAATAACGATGCGTAAGAAACCTGTCACTTTGTATAATATCCTCTTTCCTGTCTGGATCCTGATATGGGTGCCCAGCTATCTGTGGCTGACACTCATACCTGTCAATTATCTGATCGACAGGGCTGTCCTTTTCCTCGGACTTGGTGATCTGCAGGGGAAAAATGAATACTGCAGGAAACACACCTGGAAAATCTGCCTGACAGGGTTTCTGAGTGACTTTATCGGCAGTCTCTTTCTGTTTGTATTATTGCTGATAGGGGACAGATCGGATGGTCCGCTGCAAAGATGGATATACGGGGCAGCTTATAATCCGTATGAAAATGTTTTTTCCTTTGCCCTGATCCTGATGGCTGTATGTATCAGCGCTTTCTCGATTTACAGATTTGACAGGATCATTCTGGAGAAAACCGGAATCGGAAAAGAAAGAGCCCGGAAAGCCGCGCTTATTCTTGCAATATTCACGGCGCCGTTTCTCTTCTTCCTGCCGGGGAATCTTCTTTACAGATGACGGAGGTATGTTATGAAAATATTGATGAGTGATTACGACGGAACACTGCGCATTCATGAACCGCAGGGATCTTATATCCGTCCCGGTGATATCCGTGCCATAACTGCGTTTCAGAAAGCCGGCAACCTGTTCGGCATCTGCACGGGCAGGCCTGTTTACTGGCTGAAAGAAGATCTGGATCCCCAGGTACGCATGGATCTGATCGTTGCTTCATCCGGAGCTGTTGTGGAGGACTGCAGGACGGGAACAACTCCGTTCCAGAAAGATCTGTCACGTGAAATGGTCGATAACCTGCTTGTTCGTCTCGAAGAATATGAAATGTTCTCCGTATACGGACAGGATGAACGGTATGTTGTGAAAAGCCGGAAATATCAAGAAAAATTAACGCCTGTAAAAGAAATACCGGACACGCCGATCTCGGGGATATCCATCTGTGCGGGCACTGTCGAAAAAGCAAAAACACTGAGTGATTATATTAATGATGCGTACGGAGACAGTGCTGTCGCATTCCAGAATATTGAATATATCGATATTATTCATAAAGACTGTTCGAAAGGAACCGGTATCCTGAAGCTTAAGGAAATGCTGAAGCCTGAAGTGATCGCAGGGATCGGCGACAGTTTCAATGATATCCCGATGCTGGATGCCTGCGACATATCATTTACCTTTGATTTTTCCGATCCGCAAGTGCAGGAGCACGCAGATTATATCGTCCATTCCATTGAAGAGGCCATTGGGCTTCTCTGACTTAAACTGAGCCGGTTATCCCGGCTTTTTTGATTTTCCATACTTTCCGCGAATAAAAAACATACAGGGAAAGTGAGGAATAAAAATGATATTTCATGAATTTGAACAGATGGCAAAGGACAGGATCACGGCATATCTTCCCCCGGCTTATGCGCAGGCTGAGATCAGTCTGGCAAAGGTCGAGAAACTGGGAAGTTCCTACAGCGGGCTTGTCGTGCGGAATGCGGAAGAAAAAGCCGCTCCTGTCATCAATCTGGAAAGATATTTTGCCATGGCGGAAAACGGGGAA
Organism: uncultured Erysipelotrichaceae bacterium; assembly: GCA_902796465.1. Lineage (GTDB taxonomy): Bacteria > Bacillota_I > Bacilli_A > Erysipelotrichales > Erysipelotrichaceae > Bulleidia. Next base: position 1,798 of record CADBPK010000002.1, read on the forward strand.
GATCCCGAATGTATTCTGCAGAAGATCGCCGGAGAAATAACCGATAATGAACTGAATATGGAAACAGGCTGGCTCCGAAAATACGGGATGGTGAAACAGAACCTGTTTCTCCGCCTCAGCAATTATGAGAGGAATAAGACAGTGATGGATAAAGTACCGTGTATCCGGATCGAGGATCTGGCACTGACATTTCATATCCGTTTCAGTCATCAGGATGCATCATTGTGCAGTGTCATGATCACCGGATCCATGCAGGATGATTATGGTATCAGTAAGAAGGAACTGTACGCAGATGCTCTTCAGAACAGCCCGTGCATATTTCCGGCTGTGCTGAAAAATCTGAGTGATGTGGTATGCCCGCCGGACTGGGCGGAAGGCCTGGAAGAAAATGAAAGCGGACAGATCATGGTTCTGACAAACCGGGAAATGACAAACGGGGCATCCGCGCTGTTTTATCCGGATATGATGGAAAAGGTATCACAGGTAATGGGAGGGGATTACTATGTACTCCCGTCCTCCATTCACGAACTGCTGCTGGTTCCCCACGGCATGACGGATGACTGGAAAATGCTGGAAAAGATCGTCGCGGAAGTGAACCGGAATTGTGTGCCGCCGCATGAGATCTTATCCGGTCATGTATACTTTTACGATGCCGAAAAGGAACAGTTCAGAATAATGGAGACATAAAAAGGAAGCGGATTTTTCCGCTTCCTGTAATGTGTGCTGCAGATCAGGCGAGATATGACCACTCGCTGGTTCCGTCATATGAGAGGGACTGCGGGGCGGTCATTTCCGCTTTGAGGATTCTTCCGGAGACCTGTGTGATCGTAAAACCTGCTTTTACAAAGGAAAGCAGTTTGGCTTCTCTTGCGGTCACGTTTGCGCAGATCTCAGACGCAACGATGCAGTTGTTGTCATCAAGAAAACAGAACCTGCCGTTATCAGCGGAAAGGCGGACTTTTTCTCCGATGTGAAAGCCGTGATCCGGCTGACTGACTGCAGTCAGGGTGATCCTGATGTTTTCACCAAGCTCTTCCCTGCGGGCATTTTCCGGCCCGCCGGTATTCAGAACATTTTCCAAAAGTTTACCTCCTTTTCCTATGTTTTTTGTTATACCCTGCCGGAACCGGCATTGCAACAGAAGGGAAGTGAAGTTTTTAAAAAACTTAAAAATGTAAACGGATACATCTGAAAGCGCTTTCTGCATGCATGAATATTTTGAGGGTCTGTTGACACCGGAAAGGGGATACTCTATCATAATCTTTAGCTTAATATATTAAACAATTATTTATAAAAGGAGCGTTATGAACAGAGAGAATGAGATCCTGAACCTGATCCGTCAGAATCCGATGATCACACAGGATGAGATTGCGGAAAAGCTCGGCATCAAGAGAAGTACAGTCGGCGTTCATATCTCCCGGCTGGAAAAGAAGGGGATCATCCGCGGGCGCGGTTATCTGATCAACGAAGATACGTATGTGGCAGGTGTCGGCAGTCTGAATCTCGACATTTACGGAAAGAGCAGCGGCGATCTGAAAATCCACTATGATCATCCGGGGCATATATCCGCCAATATCGGCGGGGTTACGCACAATATTATGGAAAATCTTTCACGGCTTCAGGTTCCCGTACGCTTTGTGACTGCGGCGGGAAATGATCTGTTCGGAAAGATCCTGCTGAACGAATGCCGGGAAGCAGGCATAGATGTTTCGGAATCTGTGGAAATAGAAGACGCGTCATCCGGTGTCTTCATGCAGATACTGGACGATAAAAATGATATGTATCTTGCTTTGACAGAGATGCGGGTATTTGAACATCTGACACCTGAACTTCTGAAGACCAGGATGCCGATGCTGTGCGGTGCGGCCGCGGTCGTCTGTGATCCTGCACTGCCGGTTGAATCCCTGCGGTTTCTGACCGAACTGCCGGTTCCTGTTTTCATCGATCCGACAAGTGAAGCGCTGGCTGAGAAGATCCGCGATCTTGCGGGCGGATTCTATTTCATCAAGCCGAATTTAAAAGAACTGTCCGTGCTGACCGGTATGGAAGTACATGATGAAAAAAGCGTCATGAAAGCAGGAAAAGCACTGCTTGAAAAGGGGACCGGTGTTGTCTGTGTTTCCATGGGAGAAAAAGGGTGCATCTACATGGACGCGGAAGGACATTATTATAAGAGAAAACTGAAACCGGTCCGGAATATGGTCAATGCGTCAGGCGCGGGAGATGCTTTTATGGCAGCGATGGTATGCGGACATGTACGTCATATGGATACAAAACAGATGATCGATCATGCCATGGCGGCAGGAATAGCTGCGGTCATGAGTGAAAAAGTAATCAATCCGGCATTCAGTGCCGATCTGATAGAAACGATTTTAAAGGAGAGAAAAAAATGAAGAAAGAGTACCTCAGCATTTCAGAAGAAATTCAGACAGCGATCGATGAAGGAAAACCGGTCGTGGCATTGGAAAGCACCATTCTTTCCCACGGCATGCCGTATCCGCAGAATGTGGAGTTTGCCCACAAAGTGGAAGAGATCGTCAGGGCGGAAGGCGCGATTCCTGCGACAACAGCCATTATCGGCGGAAAACTGAAAGTCGGACTGACTTCCGAAGAACTGGAAATTATGTGCAAGGCAGAGAATGTCGGCAAGGTATCCCGCAGGGATGTTGCGGTTTATCTGGCTTCCGGCATGACCGGCGCTACTACAGTTGCTACAACGATGCTGATCGCGTCACTGGCCGGCATCCGTTTCTTCGCTACAGGCGGAATCGGCGGCGTTCACCGCAACGGGCAGGAAACCATGGACATCTCCGCTGACTTGCAGGAACTGGCCAACACGGATGTATGCGTTGTATGTGCCGGCTGCAAGCAGATCCTGGATATCGGCAGAACACTGGAATATCTGGAAACAATGGGCGTACCGGTTATCGGCTACAAAACTGACGACTTCCCGGCATTCTATTGTGAAAAGAGCGGCTTCGGCGTTGATTACCGCGCAGAAGATCCGGAGATCATCGCAAAGATCATGAAGACCAAATGGGATCTCGGCCTCAAAGGCGGCGCGATCATCGGCAATCCGATCCCGCATGAATACGGACTTGATTTCGATTATATGGAAAAAGTCATTTCCGCATCGATCGAAAAGGCAAACCAGAAGGGCATCCGCGGCAAGAATATTACCCCGTTCCTCCTGGCAGATATCAAAGACTCCACCGGCGGTGAATCCTTTGCGTCCAATCTGCAGCTTGCCTACAACAACGCAAGAGTTGCCAGTAAGATCTCCGTTGCCTACAGCAAGCTCTGATCCTGTACATGACCGCTGTTATTCAGCGGTTTTTTCTTTTCCGGCGGAAAGGATCCGGATGCGGATGATATCGTCGAATGAGATCTCCGTCTGATCCAGCAGGATCCTGCGCATGACAGGATCTGTCCGGCGGACGATGCCCGTATACGGGATGCACTGTCCTTTAGAGAGATATGCTTCATTATGGGGATCCCCGCATGGGACAAACACCGTGATCTCAGCGGTGACGTGGTTTCTGCGCGCTTCTTTTCCGACAGACGTCAGCCGCCACAGCTGTGTGATCCGGCTGTTCAGTTCCCGCAGCTCATCCGGATCCGGATCGGGTCTGCGTGTATATGGGACTTCCTTTGACAGGATCTCATTGTCAAATCCTTTCAGTGCCGCAAACGGCAGGAACAGCTTGGCACGCTGCCCCGGACGCATCTGCGGATGTTTCAGGGAAAAATAGTCCCCGTTATGGACCGGTCTGCCCTGCATAAGGACAGAGGTATATTTAAATGACTGCGTGGTCTGATTCATAGTTTTCCTCTCATATGATTATGCTTTATGACCGCCGATCTGTTCGTTTCTGTCTTTCGCGGTCGCGTTGTCCAGCAGGTTCATCCCCTTGAGCACAGCATTGGTCCCATAGCGTTTCCGTATGACTGCGATCGCCTGCTGTACATGCTGTTCCTTTTCTTCTTTTTCATAATCCGTAAACAGGTCCATCTGAAACATGCCGTATCCTTTTACGGTATCTTCGGCAGCGATCCCGAGCCGCCGGATGTAAAAGCGGTGCTGGACTTTCTGATCAAATGCTTCCAGCAGGGCGGCCGTGATCTGCTTTGTGCTGTTTGTGCGGTTGTGAAACCGGACGATCCCCGTCGTATGTTTCGGATAGATACGCCCGTAAAAATCCACGGACAGCGGACCGTCATATTCCGGCACCGCTTCAAGGGAAACGGGATCGTAGCTGATCCAGAACGACAGGCTGCGGGTGGTGAGTTTCTTTTCAAACAGGTCGGCGCACAGGATATCGATCATTTCCGTAAAGACGAGCCGTGCGTCCGCAAAGGAGTACGGTTTCGGAAGCACCTGTCCGCTGTGCAGGCTGTGCGAAGGGGAATGATAGTTTTTGATATCCGGCATGGAGACCGGCTCCAGTCCCCATGCGTGATCGATCAGGATCTCACCGTCAATGCCGAAGATCTGATAAAACCATTCTTCATTTTTCTGACTCATTGCGGCGATATCACCCATCGTGTACAGACCGGCGTTGTTCAGGCGTCTTGCTTTTCCGGTCCCGATCTGCCAGAAGTCCGTCAGCGGCTGATGATCCCATAACAGAAGGGGATAACTGTTTTCATCCAGTTCGGCAATGCGCACACCGTCCCGGTCAGCCGGTGATTTTTTGGCAACGATGTCCATGGCAACTTTGGCAAGATACAGGTTGGTACCGATGCCCGCTGTTGCCGTGATGCCGGTCACGGAGAGTACATGCCGTATGATCGTGACAGCCAGGATCCGGGCGGCGGAAGTATTCTGCTTTTCAGCCTCCTCCTCGTAGAAATGCAGGTAGGGAGTGGCGTCAATGAAGCATTCGTCGATGCTGTAGACATGAATGTCTTCGGCGGAAACATACTGCAGATAGATCGAATAGATATCAGCGGAGATCCTTTCGTATTCCGCCATCCGCGGCACGGCGACGATAAACGGGATCCGGCAGCGGTTTTTCCGTTCATATTCCCGGATCTTCTGCTTCGCTTCAAACAGGCGGGGACGGGAGGGGACACCGATCTCTTTCAGTTTCGGCGATACGGCAAGGCAGATCGTTTTGTCACTGCGGCTTTCATCCGCAACCAGAAGATATGCCTTAAGCGGGTCCAGATTGCGGGCAACACATTCAACGGATGCGTAATAGGATTTCAGATCAATGCAGATATATGTTTTTCCCATTATGAAAACTTCCTTTCCCGTATCGTTTTCCCGCATATTGATGCAGGACGCATATTATATTTAAAAAGTATATAATAGTGAGCGTAAATGTGCGATATACGCAACATCTAATCAAATATTATACTCATTTGGTGCTTTCGTCAACGGGTCTGCAGTACATTTCAAAATGTATTGTTCTTTATGTCCGGGCAGTTTCATAGTTTAATATAGACAGAGGGAATATATGGCAAAATTATATTTTTACTACGGCGCGATGGGCAGTTCCAAGACTGCCAATGCTTTGATGGTGCACTATAATTATACGGAAAGAGGACAGAAGGCGCTTCTGGCCAAAACCAATATCGATACAAGGGACGGGAACCGGATCATGCGTTCCCGGATCGGTCTGGAAAAGGAATGCATTCTTCTTTCGGAAGTCTGCGCGATGAAGGACGAAGACCTGAAACAGTATAATGCCGTGATCGTGGATGAGATCCAGTTTGCGAAGAAAGCGGAGATCGATTTCCTTGCGCACATTGTGGACGACCTGGAAGTCCCGGTCCTGTGCTATGGTCTGCGGGCGGATTTCCAGAACAACCTGTTTGAAGGCAGCGAACGCCTGATTGCGATATGCGATGAGATCCATGAGATCAAGACAGTCTGCTGGTGCGGGAAGAAAGCAACGTGCAATGCCCGCTACAACGCGAAGGGTATCGTAAGGGAAGGCGCACAGATCATGCTCGGGGCAAATGACGAATATATCGCGTTATGCCGGAAACACTTCCTGGAGGGGAAACTGCGGCCGGATGAACCCGGTCAGTCATAAAAAAAGAGAGGAGAACGTATGGGTTTTAAAGAAGGATTCCTGTGGGGCGGCGCTGTTGCGGCAAACCAGTGCGAAGGCGGTTATCTGGAAGGCGGAAAAGGTCTTTCCTGCGCTGACATGTTGAAGGGCGGCAATGTGAGCACGCCGCGCAAATTTTCACCGGTAATCGAAGAAGGCGTTTATTATCCTAGCCATCAGGCGATCGATTTCTATCATCATTTCAAAGAGGATATCGCATTGTTCGGTGAGATGGGTTTCAAATGTTTCCGTCTCTCCATCAACTGGTCGAGGATCTATCCGAACGGTGACGATGAGGAGCCGAACGAAGAAGGTCTGAAATTCTACGACGAAGTATTTGATGAATGCAAAAAGAACGGCATTGAACCGCTGGTCACATTGTCCCATTACGAGATCCCGTGGGCGATCACAACGAAGTATCAGGGTTTCTATTCCAGGAAGACTATTGATCTGTTTGTCAAATATGCTGTGACATGCTTCAGGAGATATAAAGACAAAGTTAAATACTGGCTGACATTCAATGAGATCAACGCTGCGCTGATGCCCGGCGGCGGAGCCTATAACGGTGTAGGCCTCGTGCTTGAGGAAGATCTGAAGAATACGGCGCAGAGGCCGGTCAACGAACTGATCGATGATCCGCAGAAGAGACTGGAAGCGCTGCATAATGAATTCGTCGCTTCCGCCCTGACTGTCAAAGCAGGACATGAGATCAATCCTGATTTCATGATCGGCTGTATGATCGCACATCTGACTTCCTATCCTGCCACATGTCATCCGCTGGATATGCTGGCGGCGCAGAGGGAAGATGACCGCTTCAATAATATCTGCGGCGACGTGCATGTCAGAGGAAGCTATCCTCCATTTACAAAGAAGTACTATGAAAGCCTCGGCGTGAAGGATTTCTCCTTTATGGATAACGAAGAAGATCAGAAGATCCTGAAGGAAGGCACAGTCGATATGTATACATTTTCGTATTACATGTCCATGACGGTAAGCGGTACAAAGGCCGAAGAACAGACCGGCGGAAACCTCGTATTCGGCGGTAAGAACCCATATCTGAAAGCTACGCCGTGGGGATGGCAGATCGATCCGGAAGGACTGCGCTGGACGCTGAACAAACTGTCTGACCGTTATCCGGGCGTCCCGCTGATGGTCGTGGAAAACGGCATGGGCATGATCGACAAGAAGGAAGAAGACGGCTCCGTGCATGACAGCTACAGGATCGATTACCTCAGAGACCACATCAAGGTCATGAAAGAGGCAGTGGAAGAAGACGGCGTACCGCTGATCGGATACACGACCTGGGGCTGCATCGACCTCGTTTCGGCAGGAACAGGTGAAATGTACAAGCGCTACGGATTCATTTACGTTGACAGAAATGATGACGGCACAGGCGATTTCTCCAGAAGCAGGAAAGACAGCTTCTTCTGGTACAAAAAAGTCTGCGAATCGAACGGGGAAATATTGGAATAAGGGGAAAACAGCCATGTATGAAAATATCAACAATGTAAAGAGCACGGAAGGCATTGCGGAATTTGAAAAACAGTTCTCGAAACCGGACTGTGTCCTGCTCGACAGCGAATACAGCAGTATGGGCAGAATGATCGGAAACAAGGCATGCAAAGCGGCCGGATATACGTATTACGATGCGGTATTCCTGCTTGATCTTGTGCCGGAAACAGGCGTGACGATGGAAGAAGTCAGAACCTTTGAGCAGAAACTGCGGAAAAATGATATTACCAGGGAAGAGATCATCTCTGAACCGGGGTATGACAGGATCACAAAAGCTTTTGATCTCGCGATCGACCGCGCCCTGGCAAAAGGCCCTTGTCTGATCCATGACAGGGCAACGAAGGAAATGATCGAGGCGCGCGGCTACAGCTGTGTTACCGTTCTGACTTACGCGACAGACATACATGCCAAGATCATCCGGGCAAAAGTCTCACCGCTGTACGCAGGCATGGAAAATGACGAAGATGTAATTGCGGCGATGCGCGAAGAAGACAACATCCGCAAAAATTACCACAAAGCGCACAGTGATACGGTTTGGGGAGACAAGGACACCTATGATCTCTGCATCAATTCTGAAACAGCAGGCAGGGACTATACGGCAGAACTGATCGCGCATGTGATGAAAGCAGACTGAGATAACTGCAGAAAACAGTTCATGGACCGGTATTCCGGCAGGAGTGCCGGTCTTTTTTGCGGGAATCCATGCGAAAATACATACGGCACGCTTCTTTTTGCGGTAAACTATACATATGGATCAGAAAAAGGAAATACTGGAAGCAATCAATGCGGGAAATGACGCGCTTTATCATCTGTCGCAGGCGGAAGAGCTGCTCACAAAGGCCAAGAGATGGGGCCTGGTGGATCTTTTCGGCGGCGGCATGCTCATCAGTATGGGCAAGAATGCCAAAATGCGTCAGGCAAATGATGAGATCATTGAAGCAAAGTACTGTATTGAACGCCTGAAAAATGAATTGCGGGATGTGGAATCCTACATGCAGGTAGACTTTACCGTGGATGATTTCCTTTTCGTTGCGGATGTGCTGTTTGATAATTTCATTTCCGATATCTATGTGCAGGAAAAGATCAACCAGGCTATTAAGCAGGTAAAGAACGCTGCCACGGAAATCGAATGTATTCTGGACGCTCTGGAAGAACTGTATGAAGGATGAGAGATATTACAGCTTCAGCACCTTCTGCAAAAATACCTTTGGAAGAAGACTTTACCGCGCCGCGCTGGATGCCGGTATGACATGTCCGAACAGGGATGGCAGAGCCGGTACGCGGGGTTGTATTTTCTGTTCCGGAAAAGGGTCCGGCGAATTCGCGCTGGCATATAAAGGACAAAAACTATCCCGTGAAGATCTGATATGGAATCATCGGCCGGCACAACCCGGTGATTTTATTGCATATTTCCAGGCATTCACCAATACATACGCGCCGGCGGAACAGCTGAAAAAATTATTTACTGCTGCACTGTGCGATCCGTTGTTTGCGGGCATCGATATCGCCACAAGACCGGACTGCCTCGGTGAGGATGTCCTTGCGCTTCTCAGGGAGCTGAAAGAGGAATATCCGGATAAATTCATCTGGATCGAGCTGGGACTGCAGACAATCCACGAAACAACAGCTAATTATATCCGCCGCGGATATCCGCTGGCTGTTTTTGATGAAGCAGTAAAAAACCTGCATGAAATCGGGATCCCGGTGATTACACATGTTATTATCGGGCTGCCGGGCGAGGACAGGGAAATGATCCTGGAAACGATACGGCATCTGAACAGACAGAAGATCGACGGGATCAAACTGCATCTGCTTCATATCCTGAAACATACCGATCTTGCGGAAGAATATGAAAAAGGAGTTTTTACGGCACTGGATGAAGATGCATATGTCAGTATTCTCTGTGACTGCATCGCAGCGCTGGATCCGCATATCGTCATACACCGGCTGACCGGTGACGGTGACCGTGAAAACCTGATCGCACCGCGCTGGAGCCTGGATAAACGGCATGTACTCAACCGGGTCCGGCATGAACTTGCCGTACGGGATATTGAGCAGGGACAAAGTATGTAAAACAGTACAGCAGGATTATTCTCTGAACACGTTTCAGTACAATATCAATACAGGAGGATGCATTATGCCCGGCATGACAGAGATCATTCGAAAACAGTTCGCGGAAGGCGACAAAAAGCGTGACGAAGGACTTACAACACCCGAAGATGTTGTCCGTTTTGATGACATTGTTTACGGGGAAGACCCGGTATGGCAGGTTCTGGATGTGTACCGCCCGAAAGGAACGGAAGGAAAGCTTCCGGTCATCATCAGCGTGCACGGAGGTGCCTGGGTCTATGGTGACAAGGAAGTCTATCAGTTCTACTGCATGTCACTGGCGCAGCGCGGCTTTGCGGTCGTCAATTTTACCTATCGTCTTGCACCGGAAAACAAATTCCCGGCATCTTTGGAGGATACCAATTCTGTCTGCGGATGGGTCATGCGGAACGCGGACACATACGGTTTTGACACAGACAGGATCTTCATGGTCGGTGATTCCGCCGGCGCACACAATCTGACACTGTATACATGTATCCTGACCAATCCGGCATATGCCGCAAAATACCCGTTCGCTGTTCCGGAAGGATTCCATGTAAAAGCGGCAGCTCTGAACTGCGGTATTTATCAGATGGTCCGGAGCGAAAAAGATACCATGACGCCTGCCATGATGAAAGACATCCTGCCGCAGGGCGGAACGGATGAAGAGATGGCGCTGCTGAGCGGTGTTTCCTATATCACGCAGAATTTCCCGCCGGTCTTTATCATGACAAGCAACGAAGATTTCCTGAATGAACAGCCGGAACTGCTTACACCTGTGCTGAAAAAACTCGGCATCCCGTTCGCATATCATTTCTACGGCACAAAGCAGAATCCGCTTGGCCATGTATTCCACTGCAATATCCGTCTGGCGGAAGCGGCGGTATGCAATGATGAGGAATGCGCGTTCTTCCGCAGATATATGTAAAATGAAAAAACTGGTGACATTCGGTTCGCACTGCATGGATCATTACCAGAATCCCGGCGGCGGGGTCTTTTTCGCCGGCGGCGGTCCGGTCAATATGGCAGTGCATGCCAGAGAACTGGGAACGAACGCTGAATATGCAGGAGCGATCGGGAATGATGAAAACGGCAGATATCTTCTGCGGCAGCTGAAGGAAAGAAATATACCGGCAGATCATATCCATATTCTGGAGGGGAAAAGCGCAGTGTGCGATGTGGAGCTGCGCGGAAATGAGAGAATTCTCGGTGATTACGACGAGGGGGTTCTGTCCTCTTTTGTCCTGCCGGAAGAGGATATCACCTTTATCGCTTCAGCGGATCTGGCTGTATCTGATCTGTGGGGAAGGCAGGAAGATGCCTTTCCGGCGATCCTTTCTGCCGGCGGACATCTTGCGTTTGACGCCGCGGACAGACCGTTTGATGAGATAACACAAAAAGTTGTGCCGTATCTCGATCTTCTCTTTTTCTCATCTTCCGAAGACGATGACAGTCTGCGGCAGATCATGCGGGATTTTCAGAATCAGGGCATAGGTGTTGTTACCGCAATGCGCGGCGAAAAAGGATCGGTGACATTGGATCAGGATGGTTTTCATATCTGCGGTATCCATAAGACACAGATCATAACGGATACCATGGGTGCCGGGGACAGTTATATTGCCGGATTCCTGCATGGATATCTGAATGGATATGATACAGAAAAATGCATGGAACTCGGAAGCAGAAAAGCAAGTGAAACGCTTGGATATTACGGGGCGTTCAGACAGGAAGGAAGACATGGATAAATATACGGAAAAAGAACCGGTCCTCCGCAGTTTCAATGAGAAAGAAGTGCGTGAAGGTATTCAGGCCGGATTATCCCTGCGGAATCAAATCGAATCTATCATAGACCGGATACGGGAAGAAGGTTTTGACGGCATCTGGTTTATCGGCATCGGCGGCACATATGCATCATGCATGCAGGCGGAAGTATACATGCGCGGCC
>CADBPK010000003.1 GCA_902796465.1 uncultured Erysipelotrichaceae bacterium
ACATCACGGTTCAAAAAACCGCTGAATAAGATACATCTCGGAAAACTGATCTATCTCGTCGTTGCGATGCGCCTGATCTTCCGGAACAGGAAGACAGCTGCCCGTATCCAGACAGACGGGAAAGAACAGAAATATGAACATATGATGTTTTCCGTGTGCATGAACCAGCCGTATGAAGGCGGCGGCTTCAAATTCTGCCCGCATGCGGAAGCGGATGACGGACTCCTGGATACATGCACTGCATATGATCTCGGCAGCGGTGCCTTTTTCCACCTGTTTCCGAAGGCCTACAATGGCGGACATATCGGACATGAAGGTGTTGACGAAGGCCGCGGAAAAGTGATCCTGATCGAAACGGAAGATCCGCTCTGGGTACAGACGGACGGAGAAATTATCTGCCGGAGCCGGAAAATTTTCGTTACGGTCATCCCGAAAAAGTTGCAGTTCCTACTATAACTTAATGAAGCAGAGAAAGCTGGAAAACGACAGGGTACGCTGTTTCAAAAACAATGTTAAAATACCCAAAAATCGCATGAATAAGCCATTTTTTGATATTCTTTTTGATTGCTGAAAACGAAAAAACATGATAATGTAAACAGGCACCGACAGGTTTGTTTTATGATGCACGGAAAGATGGAAAAATATAATCTGATCGCAGCGATCGTCATGGCAGGAGGAATTCTGTTCGGCAGTGTGATCGGATACGGAACTTATGCAGAATACGAGAAAGAGGATGCTTACTATCAGGCCCTCAGTTCTTTGTATGTGCATTTCAGCGGCGTTCCGGAAGTGGAATACGGTACATCCTTCAGCCCGACTTCCCTGATCAGTGAAGCATCAGGGGATCTGCGGATCGAAGGAGATGTGGACGTATTATTGCCCGGGCAATATTCCGTAAAGTATATTGTCAGTCTGCCGGATGATTCCTTTTCACAGAAAGTTGAAAAGGAATATGAGCGCATCATTACCGTAAAGGATACGCAGAAACCTGTCATAACGCTTGAAGCGGAAGAAATGACTGTCAAAGTCAGAAGCGGTGCGGATGTAACGGATAATATCCTGTCCGTAGCCGATCCGGTGGACGGCGAACTGAACCGCAGCGAAAAGGCTGAAAACGGTGCCTATACTGTTACTTCCGATGTGGATATGGAAACAGCGGGAGATTATACGGTAAAGGTTACCGCACTGGACAAAAACGGCAATCAGTCAGACAAGTCTTATGCGGTGACAGTACAGCCGCTTTCGCATGCCGGTGCCCATTACACAGGAAACTATCAGGCGATTCATAACTATCTTCGTAATAAGATGGGGCTGAATGAAGCCGGTGCCTGCGGTATTATTGCGAATATGTGGGCAGAATCCAGCTTCCGGCCGGAGGCAGGATCCGCATACTACGGATTATGCCAGTGGGGCGGCGGCAGACGTTCAAGCCTGTACAGTTTCTGTAAATCACATGGATACTCCGCATCCAGTGTGGAAGGACAATGTGCTTTCCTGCAGTATGAACTGGAGAATGTTTATCCTTCAACGCTCCGGAAGATCCGGAACGTGGAAGATTCCGCTGACGGCGCATATGAAGCCGCACGTGTATTCTTCTATGAATTTGAAAGAGGCGCATCGTTTGCCAGCAGGGGGAAACTGGCAAGATGCTACTATGGTCAGTAACCAAAGATAAATAAGGGGAAATCTGAATTTATTGGAGGTCTTATGAAAGAGTTTTGTTTCAGGCACATATCGGCAATCATGGCTGTGCTTACCGCTGTCGTTATTCTCTTCGGCAGTGTGATCGGATACAACACAGTCGCTGATTATGAACGGGAAGACGCATATCAGAAGGCAATGAATTCTGTCAGCGTCGTTTTCGAAGGGCAGCCTGTCGTGGAATATGGGAGCGATTTTGACAACAGTTCCCTGGTTGCGGAGGTCAGCGGTGATCTTCAGATCGTAGGTGAAGTCGATACGATGAAAACCGGTCAGTATCCGGTCAGCTATATTGCCAGCACCACGGAAGAGGAATTCAATCAGAACGTGGAAAAAGAATATGAGCGTCTGATTGTTGTAAAAGATACACAGGAGCCGGAGATCAATCTGAAGGAAGATACAGTCACCATCAAGGTCGGTGATGAATTCGATGCCGGTGAAAACATTGAATCCGTAAAAGACCCGGTGGACGGAAAATTGAAAAAGACGGAAACACTGGAAGACGGAAGCTATACCATTACGGATCTTGTGGATACTGAAAAAGCCGGGGAATACAAAGTCAATATTGATGCCATGGATATCAACGGCAATACGGAAACGGTCTCCTACACCGTCGTGGTCAAACCGAAACAGGCCAGATTCGTTCTCGAAGGCTACAACGGCCCGGTGATCAATCGTTCGCGCGGAACGGTACAGGGACCTTCCGGCAAGGAAACATATTACAATCTCAACATGTCAGGTGTCGTTGCCAATTCCAGACGTGCCGGCATTCAGGGAGAATACTGGGTCCGTGAAGATGGTGCGAAGATGCTTGGGGATTATATTCTCTGTGCATGTGATATTACCGGCAGGGTACACCGCCGCTACGATATCGTGAAAACGAGCATCGGTTTGGGAATCTGTGCAGATACAGGCACATTTGCAAAAAGGAATCCTTCACAGATCGATATTGCAACAAACTGGTAAAAGAACATTCTGAGGAATGTTCTTTTTTCCTTTCTGCGGACTCTCTGTATCCGCTTTGTTTTATACCGCATGATATAATTAAGAAAAATAGAAAGGACAGATCATTTATGAGTTTTCCAAAAGGATTTTTATGGGGCGGTGCGACCGCTGCCAACCAGGTAGAAGGCGCCTGGAATGAAGGCGGAAGAGGACCAGCCAAGACAGATGTGACAACAGGCGGCACTGTTTCCGAACCAAGATATATCACATATCTGGATAAGGACGGAAAACCAGGCAAGATGAATCAGTTTGACCATCTCCCGGAAGGCGCTACATACTATGTCAATCCGGATTATTATTATCCGAACCACAAGGCAGTGGACCAGTATCATCATTACAAGGAAGATATCGCTTTGTTCGCTGAGATGGGATACAAGGTATACAGAATGTCCATTTCCTGGAGCCGTCTGTATCCGAAAGGAATTGAGAAGACACCGAACACCGAAGGTGTGGAGCACTACCGGAAAGTATTTGAAGAACTGCGAAAATACAACATCGAACCTCTGGTCACCATCTGGCATTTTGACACGCCGCTGTATCTGGAACAGGAACTCGGCGGATGGCAGAACCGTGAACTCATCGACCATTATGTACGTTTTGCGACTACCTGCTTTACAGAATACAAAGGACTTGTCCATTACTGGCTGACATTCAATGAGATCAACAATGAATGTGCGTTCATCGATATGATCAACGCCCAGCTCCACATGTCAAAAGAAAAACTGGATGCCCGTTACCGCGAGGCTTATCAGCTGCTTCACTACCAGCTGGTAGCCAGTGCCAAAGCAGTCCAGATCGGACACGCCATCGATTCGGAAAACATGATCGGCTGCATGCTTTCAACAGCCTGCGCATATCCGATGACCTGTGATCCGGAGGATGTCATCAAGACAGAGCATTCATGGCAGAATGCGATCTATTACTGCGGCGACGTCCATGTATTCGGCTACTATTCACCATTTGCGCAGAGACTCTGGAGAGAACACGGATGCGATCTGGACATCACCGATCAGGATCTGGCGGACCTGGAAGCAGGCACAGTTGACATGTATACCTTCTCCTATTATTCTTCCGCCGTGGAAACGACCCACGATGTCAGCGAGACAGCCGGCGGAAACATGTCCATCGGTGCCAAGAACCCGTATCTGAAATATAGTGACTGGGGCTGGGCGCTGGATCCGACCGGCTTGCAGTACTTCCTGGAAAAGATCTATGACCGCTACCGCATCCCGCTGATGATCGTCGAAAACGGTCTCGGCGCATTCGACACAGTCGAGGAAGACGGATCCATCCATGATGATTACCGTATTGCCTACTACCGTCCGCACATCGAAGCAATGAGCAGGGCAATCGACAACGGCGTTGACCTGATCGGCTACACGACATGGGGCTGCATCGATGTCGTATCCGCCGGAACGGGCGAAATGAGAAAGCGCTACGGCTTCATCTATGTCGACATGGATGACGAAGGCAAGGGTACCATGGCCAGAAGCAGGAAGGATTCCTTCTTCTGGTATAAGAAAGTCATCGCCAGCAACGGCGAGGATATTGCCTGAGAATTCATTGCTGCAGCAGGGCAGGTGTAAAAACCTGCCTTTTTCTTC
>CADBPK010000004.1 GCA_902796465.1 uncultured Erysipelotrichaceae bacterium
CTCAGATCCAGTCCGGGGAACCTCGTCCAGCAGTCGGTGCCGTTCCAGTGGCTGCCGCCTTCATGGGAGGAGTACTGCATATCTTCCCTCAGCATGGCACCGGAAATGGCTGATTTTGTATATTCTTCTTTCACATAGGAAAGCAGTGCGAATGTTCTGACAAGGGAA
Source organism: uncultured Erysipelotrichaceae bacterium (assembly GCA_902796465.1). GTDB lineage: Bacteria > Bacillota_I > Bacilli_A > Erysipelotrichales > Erysipelotrichaceae > Bulleidia. Next base: position 169 of record CADBPK010000004.1, read on the forward strand.
TCCGGTTCCAGGACCGCATCATCATCCATAAAGATCATATGCGTCAGACCCATAGCTTCTTTGTGTGCCTGGATCTCGATCAGTCCGCGTGTAAAGCCGCCTGTGCCGCCCGCATTCATATTGGGAAACAGCAGGATATGTTCTTTTTCAATCTCTTTCGGCAGTGTTCTGCCGTTGTCGACCACAAAAATATCCAGCTTTCCGTAAAGCGGTGATTCAGGATTTTCGAGATGCACTTCACTGAGCTTATTCAGATTTCGGATCAGATATTGTTCCCTGCGGAATGTACAGATATCACAGGCGATATGCACATCATGCGCCGGTTCATCTTCAGTTATAAAAGCTCCTTTGATCAGTTCTGCATCATCATCCTTCTTTTCAAAGGAAAACCAGACACATGTCCCCTTCCCGTCCAGCGGAACCGGGATCTTCACTTCTGTTTCTTCCGGGCAGGAAAATTCCTGTCTGCCCAGCGATCCTGTTTCATCAAACAGTTCCGCTGCGCAGTTTCCGCGGATAACAAGCATAAGAGAAAAATGCCGGATCTGTGTCAGCCGGCGCCATTTGGCTAGAGAAAACATATTAAAGTATGTATCAAAAGTACGGACCCTGCCGGACTCCCGATAATACATTTCCGTAATTTCACATATATCCGCATGCGGTTCCAGAATTGTCTGCAGAATCATTTTCTTTTTTTCTTTTCCTTTTCTATGTCATTTGAAATAATGCCTTTCAGCGTATATTTCAGGGCATCAAATGAAGAAATATCATTCCGGTACAGGTTTCTTTTCGCAACCGTATAATACAGCGCATAGAACAGTGAAACCGGAAGTCCGAGCATATACCTGTTCACAGTGCCTCTCTGGTAAAAAAACTTCTGATCAAATCCGGTAAACCAGGTTGAGGATTCCTGTGCCACCGAAGCGATATCTTCCGGAACATAATATGCTTTACAGCCGGCTTTGATACATTGTCTCAAAAAGTGTACTTCCTCAGAAGCACCGTTTCCGCTCCCCGCTCCCAGAAGCGGGTCAAAAGACAGGCCTTTTTCCAGAATCACTTTTGGTCTGAAAGTGATCTGCCAGGAAGATATCCTGAGCGCGGTCCACTGATTTAGGCGCTGTACATTCTGTTTCAGCCGGGAAGGCTGGTTTTTGACGCGGAAGGCAATAATATCCGCATCCGGCAGGTTTTCATATGCGCGCAGGATCGTCTGCGGGTAATCCTCTTCCAGGGATTCATCATCGTCACAAAGAAGAACGACATCACCCGATGCATTCCTGATGGCCATATTGCGGCTGTTGGAAAGACCGCGTTCTTCTGTCTCCAGAATGCGGATCCGGTTTTCGCCGGAAAAGAATTCTTCTTCCTGTTCCCTGCCGCATTGATCGATCACCAGTGCGTCACTGCGCAGTCCGGTCTTTTCGATCACTTCGTTATGATTGCCCATGCAGGAAATCAGTACTTCCAGTTTCATTCAGACCTTCTTTCTGAGTGCGTTGTATTTCTTCAGTCCGCGTATCGTATATCCGCACATGCTCGCGGCTGCCTGCAGAAATCCGATACCGGCATAACGGTATGTATTCCAGTTCATACGTGCCGCTTTCAGCTTATTCCGTGATCTGCTGTTCATGGCCAAACGGTAAATGAGCAGCGGTTCATCAACACCGTACGCATGATCGATCTCCCGCAGGATCTGAAGCCATACCGCAAAATCCTCATGTACCTTCTCCGCACCCGGGAAAGGATGTTTCAGAAGAAGTTCCTTACGAACTACAACGGAGGAACAGGAGATCAGGTTCTGCGGCAGAATATCCTGATAGCTGATCTTTTCCGGTACCTGCAGTGTATACTTCATCTGGTTTCCGTTGTCATCGATAAAAGCGGACCCGGTAAAAACAAGCGCCGCATCCGGATAGTTTTCGATCACGGCGATCTGCTTTTCCAGCTTGTCTTCCCGCCACATATCATCTGAATCCAGGAATGCGATCCATCCGCCTTTTGCCTCATGGATACCGCGGTTCCTTGAATAGGCAGTCCCGCGGTTGATCTCATTATGAAAGACACGGATCCTTGGATCCTGCAGAGAATCCAGGTAAGCACCTGTTTCATCCGCCGAAGCGTCGTCCACTATGCATAATTCCCAGTTTTCCCATGTCTGGCACATGACGCTCGCAATCGCGGAAGGAAGATATTTCATCGCGTTATATGCAGGCATGACAATACTGACTAACGGATCTCTCATAACTTCTCCCGGTCAAATGCAGTGATCTCGTCTTCACCGATCCCTTCGCTGCTTTCCGGCAGGAAAACAACTTTGATCGTTTCCAGAATGATTCTGAGATCCATGAATATACTTTGTTTGGCAATATACATCAGGTCCATCTGAAGCTTGTCATACGGACTGGTATTATACTGCCCGTGAACCTGTGCATATCCTGTGAGACCGGCTTTAACCTGCAGACGCAGTTCAAATTCCGGCATTTCTTCTTCATACTGTGCAGAGATCTCCGGTCTTTCCGGACGCGGTCCGACAACAGACATATCCCCTTTCAGGATATTGATCATCTGCGGCATTTCATCGATCCTGGTAGCACGGATAAACTTGCCGATCGGCGTGATCCTGTCATCATCCACCTGCGCCAGTCTCGCAACACCGTCCTTTTCCGCATCCGTACGCATGGAGCGGAATTTATAAATCATAAACGGTCTGCCGTTCCGTGTCAGACGTTCCTGTGAATACAGGACCGGTCCGCCGTCATGCACCTTGATCAGAAACGCCGTAACCAACAGTACAGGGCTGAGAACGATCATGACCAGCAGGGAAAATACGATATCGAACAGCCGTTTTGAAATGGCATAAAACATACTCGGCGCGCTTCTCTGAGCAAGCAGTACCGGCAGATGTTCCATCTGCAGGGATTTACTGGAGTTGACCAGGTAGTCACCGATATTCGGACGGATATAAACAACGATATTTTTACGAATGCAGTATTTCAGGATATCATTGCGCTGTGAGGAATGAATGCCGCACAGCATGACAGCTTCTGCTTTTTTCTTTTTCAGATAGGAATAGACATCTTCGTCACCTTCATCCACGCTGATCTCACCGATAACCTTGAAACGCCAGTCCACCCGTTTTGTGATCTTAACACCTTTGTAATAGGCCGCAATATTGTCATAAATAAGTACCGTCGGTGTCGGCGGGTAGAGTTTTCTCGTCACCAGAGATGCAGGTTTTGCCCAGATCAGTGACATGAACGACCACAGGCAGAACCCATGTACCATCGGCAGGATACGGGGCATATGGCGGATCAGGAGCCACAGCAGGAAGAACATGGTGATACCGGTCATAAACGATGCAATTACATGCGAATACACCAGTGAAGCCGCCCGGTTTGTCTTGACATCAAAAGCCTGATACAGATGACCGAAAGCAATATAAACAATGCAGAAAACCGCAATAATCGCCAGATTACCCCGCAGGTAGTACGGGATAAACAGATTATTTGAGTAATACTCATACCAGATATATGCAAAGCAGACTGCATCCATAGCGATCAGCACAAGCTTGATTGCTGTGAGGAGCAGGTCTTTTTTCTGATTGTTCATCATCTCTCCTGTCACGTATGTCCGCAATGAAAACAGACATACATAATGATTTTAACATATTCAGCGCATTCTTTATACCTTGAAAGGGAATTCCCACGGTTTCACATATTTAAAGCAAAAAAAAGATCTGCATATATCATGCAGATCTTTGCAAATCGGAATTATTCAACGATACCGATGATGTTTCCGGAACCTACTGTTCTGCCGCCTTCACGAATAGAGAACTTTGTTCCTTCTTCGATAGCGATCGGGTTCAGAAGTTCAACGTTCATAACAACGTTGTCACCAGGCATGCACATTTCTGTTCCTTCCGGAAGAGTGATAACGCCTGTAACGTCAGTTGTACGGAAGTAGAACTGCGGACGGTAGTTGGAAACGAACGGTGTGTGACGTCCGCCTTCTTCCTTTGTCAGTACGTAAACCTGAGC
>CADBPK010000005.1 GCA_902796465.1 uncultured Erysipelotrichaceae bacterium
CCCCATGACAGCATCTGGTAAAAGCGTGTCACGATCAGGTTATCGAATTCTTCGGATACCTTGCACGGCTTTTCATTATCCTTGTTCTGACGGGCAAAGTTCAGTTCAGTCTCGTGATTGATCTTTCTCTTTTCCAGGCTCTTGGCAACGATCTTGACAAATACATTGTCCGGACCGCAGAGATCCTTGTACTGGTCAAAGTAATATGCCATCCGGTTCTGTGCTTCATAGCCCTGTTCGATGCCTTTCACAACTGCATCCAGACGCGGATAATCCAGTTCGGTTTCATCCTTGATCTTCGGAGAGTAGAAATATGGAAGTTCCGCAACAAGGCAGAATGTCCCGTATTTTGAAGCATAAGAATCGGAGCTGTCCCCGGCAAACATCTGTTCAGCCGGATCGCCTTCCCCATATTTCTCCGCAAAGTCATATTCATCCGCCATGCCGAGCATCTTGTATATTGCTTTGGCAAACTGCGGGATAAACGGCGCTTCCGGTTCACCGAGGTGGAGCGGCACATTCTGCTTTTCCGCCGCGGCATGGAGCTTTTCATAGATTTCCGGCGCTTCCCTGGTCAGATACCAGTACGCGCCGCCGAAGCCGGCATTGTGCAGTGAAAACATGAAAGCCGGTTTTGTCTTGTCTATGATATCCATCAGCACCCTGGTCTCCGGCATCGGTGTATCCCATTTGTAGTTCTTGTAATCAAACGGGAAGGTCCATTCGGGCTGTTCACTGCCGATCGGGCGGTAGAAGTTCTTCGCGTAGTTGTACAGCGTAAACGGTCCCTTGAACCATCCTTCATTCAGCTGTGTCCCGTCCGCGTCGATGCTCTTGATCAGATACCATGTATAATCGAATTCCTTCCGGAACTCCTCGTGCTCGCACAGATATCTGGAGAAATATTCGAGCATCATGCATCCCATCGGTTCATTCGGATGCGGGCAGCCGAACATGAAGGCGTTTTTGCTACCTTCACCAATCTTCAGACAATAGATCGGATGACCTTTCGTTGTCTTTCCCGCTTCCCACATCGTAACGATATCCGGGAATTCCTCCGCCAGCTTCCGCGAACTTTCGTCCATTTCGTCCACTGTCAGGAACACTTTGTAATCCGGAATGTTATTTAACAGATGTTCAAAATTCATATTATTCCTACTTTCTGTAAAGGCAGAGACTTTCATCTCTGCCCTCTTTTGTTCTGGTTAATACAGGTTATTACTTATCCAGCCAGACGTATGTCATTTCGGAGAAGCCGGCTTTTTCCATGGAGCCGCCGTCCTTCTCAGAGAATGACGGATGTCCCTTGATGTAGCTGTACATCGGCATCTTGTCCATGTAGTCGACCATGTTCAGGTTCGGAACATCTTCAGCGAGGTATTCCTGTACCTTCTTGATCAGCTCATTCTGTTTTGCTGGGTCAGGTTCTCTGTTTGCTTCTTCATACAGCTTGTCAACTTCCGGATTGCTGTAACGGGAGTAGTTGATCATGCCGTTTGTAACAAGACGTTTTCCTGTAGCGACAACATCCGGTCCCTGGAATCCGCCCATCCAGGCCATTTCATAGTCACCCGGTTCAACTTTTTCAGACCAGATCGTGTAGTCGAGAGAGTCGATCTTCAGATCGATACCGATCTTTTCCATGTTGGCCTTGATAACCTGTTCAACTTCAGGGAGACCAGCCTGTGATGTAAATGTGATGTGCAGGTAGTAGCCCTTGTCGTCCTTCTTGTATCCGGCATCTTCGAGGATCTTCATTGCCTTGGCAGGATCATAATCCGGAAGTTTGTATTCTTCGTTATGAGCATCCTTGTAAAGCAGCGGGATGAAGTATTCGGAAGCCGGCTTGATTCCGGATGTTCCCTTTTCGGAAACTTCCTGACGGTTCAGACCTGTAGCGATTGCTCTGCGGACTGCCGGGTCAGCACACTGTCCCTTTTCCGTGTTGAATACGATATACCACGGAGACGGCCAGAGCTGTTCGATCCACTGATATTTTTCTGTATCCTTTTCGAGATCAGCAAATTCGGATTCTGTATAATACCAGGATTCATCGATCTCACCATTGAGCCAGGACTGGTAGCAGGTTGTCGCATCCGGTTTAACTGTGTAGATTACACGGTCCAGAAGCGGCTGGTCACCGAAGTAGTTCTCGTTCGGAACGATCTGGATGTCTGTACCCTTGTTCCACTGGTCGAGTTTGAATGGTCCTGTGCCTACCGGGTTCTCGTTTGCCGGGTTTGTCAGCCAGTCTGTGCCTTCATAGATGTGTTTCGGCAGGATGAATGTGCCATACCAGGAAACATTTCCCATGAAAGACGGATCCGGGTTCTTCATGTTGAAGACAACTGTCAGATCATCCGGTGTTTCGATCGTGTCAACATTTTCGAATACACTTGCGAAAGCATAGTTCTGCTTGATGATCTCATCATATGTATACTTGACGTCAGCTGATGTGCAGGGTTCACCGTCTGTCCAGACAACACCGCTTCTCAGATGGAATGTGTACTTCATACCATCTTCTGAAAGTTCATAGCTTTCAGCGAGGTCCGGTTTTGCCTCAAAGTCATTGCCGAGTTTGTATAAACGGCTGTAAAGATTCTGAACGATAGCGTAGTTGTAATCATCTGCAGTTGCGTCAGGGTTCAGTGTTGTAGCTTCACCCGAAACACCGATGATATATGTGCCGCCCTTTTTGACTTCGCCGGCAGATCCACCGCTCTCTCCGCCATTAGCGCCGCCATTTCCGCCGCTGCAGGCAGTGAGTGCCAGTGCCAGTGTCAGGCCGAGAGCACCCATGAGTAATTTTTTCATTCTTTCCTCCCTTAGATCTATGGTCACTTTTCCGGATATCCGGTTTCCCTGCGTCGGATCCTCCGGATCAGTATTACCCTAATTAAATAATGATTATTTCTGTGCGTCAACTTCAAAACAGGATACGATCCTTCCGTCTTTCCCTGTCTGGTATTCCGGATAGGACTTGAAACAATGTTCCTTGGCGAACGGGCAGCGAGGCGCAAAGTAGCAGCCTGGCCCCGTACCGATCGGTGTCGGCGGTTCGCCCGGGATCGGGATCCGCTCCCGTTTTTCATTCGGATCAAGGGACGCGTTGTTGGAGATCAGCGCCCTTGTATACGGATGCATCGGATGATGCAGGATATCGTCTGTTTTTCCCATCTCTACGATCCGGCCGAGATACATGACCGCGACACGGTCGGAAATATAACGGGTCGTCGCGATATCGTGTGAAATGAATACCATGGTCGCGTTCTTTTCACGCACCAGTTTCAGCAGCATGTTTATGATATCCGCGCGGACGGATACGTCCAGCATGGATACCGGCTCATCCGCGACCAGGAAGCTCGGATCCAGCAACATGCTCCTGAGGATCGAGATCCTCTGAAGCTGTCCGCCGGAAAGTTCGAATGAATACCGGTCAAGGTAATCTTCCGGCGGCTGCAGTCCTGCTTCACGCATGATGTTCAGGACGATCTCCGTACGTTCCGCTTCATTCGTCCCGATATTGTGCATCTTGCAGGCATCCACCAGAATCTTGCGGATGGTATGCCGGGGATCAAATGTATCAAACGGGTTCTGGAAAACGATCTGCACCATCCGGTGGAATGACTTCCTGTCTTTCTTCAGAAGCGCCTGACTGTCGGTTCCGCTGATCAGGATCTCGCCTGATGTCGGTTTTTCCAGCCCTACCAGTACTCTGCCGAGCGTGGATTTTCCGCATCCGGATTCACCGATAACACCGAGGATCTCGCCTTTTTCCAGCTCGAAGGAAACACCGTCCACCGCTTTTACTTCAGCGTTTTTGATCGTTCCTTTATCTGTCGTGACCGCCTTTTTCTGACGGTAGTATTTCATTAAATCCTTTACGATGATCTCAGGCATTGTCTTCCTCCCCGAGCGGATAATGACATGCGGTATGCCAGTTTCCGGCGATCGTCTTCAGTTCGGGTTTTTCATTGAAGCATTTTTCCTTTGCGTACGGGCAGCGGTCCGCAAATACGCATCCTTTTGCGAGAATGGAAAGGTCCGGCAGATTGCCCGGGATTCCCCTCAGTTCCGTTTTTTCACCCGAGAAGGATGGGAAGGAATTGAGCAGTCCCTTTGTATACGGGTGTTTCGGCTTGACGAGAACATCCGTTACATCTCCGTCTTCCATCATCTGTCCCGCGTACATAACGACCACGCGCTTGCATGTGGAAGCGACGACTGAAACGTCGTGCGTGATCATGATGCGGGCGATATTCATATTCTTTTCCAGATCCATGATCTCATCGAGGATCTGGCTCTGCGTAACGACATCCAGCGCGGTAGTCGCTTCATCCATGATCAGCATCTCCGGCTGGAAGATCAGGCTCAGGGCGATCGCCACTCTCTGCATCATACCGCCTGAGAGCTCATGGGGATAGGAATCATAGACACGCGGCGGCAGATTGACAATCTTGAAGAGTTCGATGATCTTCGTTTTGATCTCTGCATCCGGTGTATCCGGATAATGGACTTTGTAGATATCCAGCATCTGCAGGCCGATCTTGTGGACCGGGCTCATGGCATTCATTGCCTTCTGGAATACTACGGACATATTGACCCAGCGGACTTCACGCAGGCGCTTGTCGGACATCTTGAAGATATCCTCCCCGTGCAGAAGTGCTTCGCCGGTGATCTTCGCATTGCTGGGCAGAAGCCGCAGGATGCCCATCGCCAGCGTACTCTTTCCGGAACCGGATTCGCCGACGATTCCCACGGATTCCTGTTCGTTCAGCGTCAGATTGACATTCTGAACGGCATAAACACTTTTATTCGGCATCTGATAGGTGATGCTGACATCTTTAACTTCAAGTAAACTCATGTCCTGCCTCCCTATTTCTGCTGTGTCATCTTCGGTGTGAGAACTTTCGTCAGTCCGTCACCGATCAGATAGAATGCAAGTACGGTAAATACGACCGCAAGTCCGGAGAAGGAAGTGATCCACCAGCACTTCGGCAGATATTTCTTTCCGGCATCAATGATTTGACCCCAGGAAATGATATTCGGGTCACCGAGACCGATGAATGCCAGGCCGGCTTCCGAAAGGATGGCGCCGGAGATATTCATCGTCGTATTGGCGATGATCGGGAATATGCCGTTGGGGATAATATGCTTCCACAGGATCGAGGACTTGCTTTCACCCATAGCCTCTGCGCTGCGGATAAAAGTACGCTGCTTGAGCGAAATTGCCTGTGCACGCATGAGACGCGCATTGCCGACCCATGAAGTCAGACCGATGATGATCATGACATTCAGCATGGAACTTCCGTAGATCGCAACGATCAGGAGGATCAGGAAGAAGGACGGGATCATCAGGAATACGTTCATGACTTCATTCAGCACTTTGTCGGTCTTTCCGCCGAAGAACCCGGCTACACCGCCGACTGTTGTACCGATCACAGCTGAAATGCTGGCTGCGATGACACCGATTGTCAGGGATGTGCGGGAACCGTAAATGATCTGGCTCAGAACACAGTGTCCGACGCCGTCCGTACCCAGCGGAAATTCCGCACACGGCGCATGCAGTCTTTCATCATAGAGATAGTACGGATCATGCGGTGCCAGCACCGGCGCGAAGATCGCCATAAGAATGAGCAAAGCAAGCAGGATCAGACCAATGCGCATCTGGGGAATACTCCAGGCACGCTTCAGAAAATCTTTAAGCTTCTTCATGTCCTGCCTCCTCAGTCCTCATAGCGGATACGCGGATCCGCGTATGCATATACAACGTCCACGACGATCATCATGACCGCAACGGAAATGGAAAGAAGCAGATAGATGCCGGACAATACCGGATAGTCTCTGGTTGTGATGGAATTGAGCATCAGACGGCCCATTCCCGGCCAGGCAAATACGATCTCGATAAAGGCAACACCGGTGATCATGTAAGCCATGGTGATGCCGACTACAGTGATGATCGGAAGCAGCGCATTGCGGAGCACGTATTTCCGGAAGATCTGCTTTTCAGGCATACCGGTGGAACGGAGTGTCATAATATAATCTTCGTTCATCGTTTCCATGACACTGGACCTGGTTATACGGAAATAGTAAGGGATATTCAGGACTACCATCGTCAGCGTCGGCAGGATCATATGATACCCGACATCCAGCACCCTTCTGAAACCCTGATAATTCTCACGGACATTGTACATGCCTGAAGTAGGCAGAAGATGCAGTGTGCTGGAGAAAAGAAGGATGATCATCAGACCGAGCCAGAATGCAGGCGTCGAATCAAAGAAATACGATATTCCGTTGAGGATCGTATCAAATTTGCTGCCCTGATGCTGGGCGGCATGTACGCCGAGAAGGATCCCGACTGTAATCTCAATGATCAGACCTACAACCGCAAGCAGGATCGTAGCGCCGAAACGTTCACCGATGATCGTTAAGACCGGGCGGTTGGAAACATAGGAAAATCCGAAATCACCGTGCAGCAGCTGTTTGATGTACAGAACGAACTGCACCATGATCGGCTTATTCAGACCATACCTTTCCTGCAGGGCAAGAATCGTCGCAGGATTCGGGTTTTCCTTGCCGGCCAGAAGCCTGGTCGGATCACCCGGAGCTAAACGCATGAGTACAAAATTGAACAGCACTGAAAAGAGAACGACCAGCGCCCCTGTCAGTACCCTTTTCCAAATGTATTGCTTCATGAATGTATCCCCTTTTTAAAATCAATACCAAACGTACAGATAATGAAGTAAAAGCTAATACCTAGTATATATGAAATCAGTCTTTCATTCAAATACTGCAGGGTATTTCTCTGTCTTTCTTCATGGCCTGCCTTTATAATAGTGATAAATGCATGTTATAGGAGGAAATGAAAAATGCTCATTAAAAACGGCCGTATTCATGACGGCAAGGGAAATGTTTTTCAGAGCGATATCCTGGTGCAGGACGGCATGATCCAAAAAATCGCACCGGGGATTGAAGCAGATGATTCCGAAATCATAGACGCGGAAGGAAAAGAGATCCTTCCGGGATTTATCCAGGCATTGTCCGCATGGGGAATCAACGGATCCGCTACGGAGATCCGTCCTTCCGCAAACGACAATGACGAGACAAGCGATCCCGTAACACCGCATCTGGATGTCCGCTATGCATTCAACGGAAGGGCCGCAACGGTTCAGCAGCTCGGCGCCTTCGGACTCTGTGTGATCGGGGTAACACCTACCGACAATAATCTCTTCGGCGGCACCATGGCGGTCTTTGAAGTCGATGGTGTCAATCCGTATAAAATGTGCGTTAAACCATACGCCGGCATGAAGGCTTCCGTATGCAAACGAATGAAAGATATCTACGGAAAACGCAATACAGCGCCGATGACAAAGATGTGGATTTTTGAACAGCTGCAGGAACAGTTCCGTCAGGCAAAAGAATACAAAGTTGAAGATGGCAAGGAACGGAATATGAAGCTCGAAGCGCTCAGAAGAGTGCTGGACAAGGAACTTCCCCTGTTCCTGAGCATCGATAATGAGCAGGATGCCCTGCATGCATTTGAGATCCTGAAGCCGTATGACATCGATCTCGTATTATGCAATGCATATGATATCCACGCGGATTCCGCATGGATCCTGGAAAACAATATTCCCCTGATCGTCCGTTCCTCCAGCATGACCATGGATGACAATGCCATGAAGCTGGATCTGAAAGGCATCGCGGAATTGTACGAAAAAGGCCTGGACGTCGCTTTGTCCGGTGTCGACAGTTCCTTCCAGATCAGGGAGGACGTCCTCTGGCTGGGCATTGCCATGATGAAGATACTGAAAGATGAAAAGAAAGTTCTTCCGATGATGACATCGATCCCGGCAAAACTGCTCGGTGTCGGTGATGTGACAGGATCCATCGAAGAAGGCAAAAGAGCTGATCTGGTGATCTGGAGCGCAGATCCCCTGGAAACATACCAGGCCGAGATCATCACAACATACATGGGCGGCAAGGCGATCTACCGCAAAGGAGATGAACTCAGATGCATGTAATCAAAAACGGCACAATCTATACGATGAAAGACAGCTCCCCTTTCAAAGGAGATATCCTCATTTCCGATGACGGAAAGATCAAAGCAATCGGTACCGACCTCGGCACAACGGACGCGGAAATAACAGACGCGGAAGAAAAGACAGTCATCCCGGGATTTGTCGATGCGCATTCCCATATCGGGGGCGTATGGATGGAGAGTGAGGACCTCAATGAGATGTCCAATCCTGTCACACCGGAAATGGATTCCTATTACGGCATCGATCCGAAGGATAAGCAGTTTGAAACAGCCGTTTCCTGCGGCATCACGACAAGCTGCCTGATTCCGGGCAGCGGCAATGTGATCGGCGGCTGGGGCATTGTCCTGAAATCATCCGGTGATTCCTTCAAAGATCGTCTTCTGAAACATCCCGTATGCCTGAAAGCGGCCACCGGCATCAACCCCAAAGGAGTTTATTCCGGCCGCAATCAGCTTCCTATGACGAGAATGGGCATAGCTTTCCTGCTCAGGGATTACCTGAGACGGGTAAAGGAATACATGGAGAAAAAGGAAAAATACAGGGATGAACCGGACAAAATGCCTCCGTACGATCTCGGACTGGAGCACGGGATCCCTGTCATTGAAAAGAAGATCCCGCTGAAGGTGCATACCTATATGCATGACATGGTAACGGTAGTGGATATTGCCAGGGAATTCGATATCCTCGTGACGATCGACCATGCGCAGGGTGCCAGTGATTTCTATGATGACCTGTGCGATCCGCATGTGAAAGGCGTTATCTTCGGACCTATCTCCGCCGGATTATTCCCCGGAGAAGGCGGCAAGATCGATTTTGAATGCTGCAAAGGCCTGCACGACAGAGGCGTCAAAGTCACTGTCATGACAGACGGACCTGTCACCCCGGAAAACCTCCTGATCTACCAGGCCGGCGAAGCAGTCCGCAAGGGAATGGACCCGGTCGACGCCCTCGGCATGATCACGAAAACAGCGTCCGAGATCATCCTGTGTGACGACCGTGTCGGAACGCTGGAAGAAGGAAAGGACGCGGACATCCAGATCTATGACGCTCTGCCTACCCTCTATACCTCCGCAGTGCTGGAAAAGATCTGGATCAATGGAAAGGAAGTAAATATCAAATGAAATACGATTATCCGAAATGCAGGAAAAGTGATCTGATCGAAGATCATTTCGGTATCCCTCTCGCGGC
>CADBPK010000006.1 GCA_902796465.1 uncultured Erysipelotrichaceae bacterium
GATGTGGCATGAAAAGGAAGGCTTTCCGCTGTATATCATAGAAGGTGCTGCCCATAACGCAAATGATGATCAGCCGGAAAAGGTCAACGCACTTCTGGAAGCGTTCCTGCAGGAGCTAAGAGCAAAACATGAAGAAATTTGAATATGACACGGTCATTCACGAAAACACTGACAACGGCGGAGCCTATGTGATCTTTCCATGGGATATCCGGAAGTTGTTCGGAAAAGGCCGCATCAGGGTACATGCGGAATTCGACGGCATACCGTATGACGGCAGTATCGTCAATATGGGTGTTAAAAATCCCGATGGATCGGTATGTTATATCATCGGTATCCTGAAGGCGATCCGCAGGAAACTGAACAAAAAGGATGGTGACACGGTTCATGTTCTGATCGCGGCAGAGGATGAGTTATGATGGATGAGAAAAACACAGTTCTGACAGAACCGGCAGGCCGGATCATCGCAGCCTGCGGAAATGACTGTTCCGCCTGTCCGCGCTATACAGCAGCCCCGTACGAAAAGACAGAAGAGGAACTGAGGCATACGGCTGAACTCTGGATGAAGATCGGATACAGGGACCATGTTGTGTCTGCTGAGGAGATCTCATGTAAAGGATGCAGTACAGACAACTGGTGCCGGTACCATGTTGTGAAATGCTGTACGGAAAAAGGGATCACAAACTGTGCGGAATGTTCCGCATACCCGTGCGGTAATTTAAAAGATTGCTTTGCGGTCACCGCATCGTTTGAACCGGACTGCCGCAAAGCATGCACCAAAGAAGAATATGAAGAGATCCGAAAAGCCTTTTTTGAAAAGGAGAAGAATCTGGACGAAATACGAAAAAAGCAGGAGGGAAAAATGACACAGATCAAGATCAATGAACTGATGATTACTTATCCGGAGAGTTTCCATGAGATGGATGAAACGGAAAAAGCCGGACTGAACTTTTTTAAGGAAGGACCGGGTGTATGCCTGTCCGCGCCGGAACTGCATATCCTTGTTTCGATCGGATGGAAAAAATCAGGATTTGCGTCTCTTCTGGTCAGTGAAAAGGAAGCTGCCGAAAATGGCGAGAAGCAGATCCGCAAAGCAATGAGCGTCAACGTATATCAGCTGGACAAATATACGGAATATACGCTGGACGGAAAAGCTGCGTATGGATACCGGTATACGTATCAGGTTCAGGATGTCGGTATGACCGGTGAAAACGTCGTTTTGAAACACAATAAAGTGTTTTACTACCTTAACTTTTACGCAAGAACTGAATTGATGGCTGACAGTCTGCCGGTCTGGCAGGAAATGCTGGATTCCATTCACTTCGGCAGCTGAAAACAGACGGGACATGGTATGTCCCATACCCGAAAACAGGGCTTTTGCTCACTTTGTGTCCTGTTCGGAAGAGAAAAGCAGCGTTAGGCTGAAGGCAGAAAGGAGGTCACGAATATGGATCTCATGAAAATCGGAAAGTATCTGCAGGACTGCAGAAAAGAAAAAGGCCTTACCCAGGAACAGCTGGCAGACAAGCTGGGGGTGGCACGCAGAACAGTATCCAGATGGGAAACAGGGGCGAACATGCCGGATCTGGATATCCTGATCGAACTGTCAGATCTGTATGAAACAGACCTCCGTGAAATTCTGAACGGAGAAAGGAAAAGTGAGCACATGAATGAAGAATTAAAAGAAACCGTTTTACAGGTAGCGGATTACAGCAACGAAGAGAAGGAAAGACTTCTGAAAAAGATGCACTGGTTGTTCATCGCAGGACTGATCGGATTCTGCACGTTTCTGATCATTGTCGCGCTGGGGCTGGAAGAAACTGCTCCTTATGAGGCGATCGGAAGCTTCGGCCTTGGGATCGCCTTCGGGATGATCATCCTGGGTGTGATCTTCACGAGCGCGTATGCGGCGAAGATCCGGGAATTCAAGATGCGGCTGCTTCGAAAAGCCGGAAATGCCGCGAAATGATTCTTTGCATTGCGAAAAAAGGAATATCACGTATAAGAGGCGTATGAAACATTCACGCCTTTTTACAATGGCCGGCATCCTTTCCGGGGAGGGCACACTGAAACAGACTTTATGAAGCGGCAAAAGAATGACTTGGAAAAAGGCGGTGGACAGAGTATAGTATCTGCAGCCGGGTCCTGTTCCACAGAACAGGCCTGACACAGATTCAATGGAGTACAAATATGAAAAAACTATTCGGAGGTATTGATCTTACCTGGAAAAAACTGATCATCTTCGCTGTAATAGCTGGATTATATACCGGGTTCATGGCATATCTGCCGGCCGCGAAAGACACTTCCTTTGCGGATATCAGCATCACTTTTGAATGGTGGGTACTGTTCGGCATCATCATTATCGTCAACAGCAAGTCACCGCTGGATTCAGCGCTGAAATGCTTCGTATTCTTTCTGATCAGCCAGCCTCTGGTATATCTGGTCCAGGTGCCGTTCAATTCATACGGATGGGGCATCTTCCGGTATTATCCGGCCTGGTTCCGCTGGACGCTGCTGACGTTTCCGATGGGGTATATCGGCTGGTACATGAAAAAAGAGCAGTGGTGGAGCCTCCTGATCCTGGTGCCGATGCTGCTGTTCGTAGGATTCCACTATACCGGATTCCTCCGTTACTGCTGTTCCTTCTTTCCGTACAGGCTGCTGAGCACACTGTTCTGCGCTGCCACGATGCTGATTTATCCCTGGTATATTTTCCGGAATGAAAAGCTCCGGAAGACAGGCGTGATCATCAGTGCCGCGCTGATCGCACTGCTTACGATCTATACATTTACAGCAGGGAAGAAAACCTTCTACACCACTACTGTCATGGTAAATAACGGTTCCATGGGTGTGGAATTCGATGATTCCTATTCCGTAGCGCTGAGTGATGAATCTTTCGGCAAAGTCTATATCGTGTATGAGGATAACATTGAAGACTACATGATCAATGCCGATTTCGATAAAGGCGGTTCCGTTCAGATGACACTGACTTCTCCGGAAGGTGATGAGAGAGTCTTCAGCATCTATGTACATTCCGATCATCTGGATATTACGGAGATTACCGGAAATTAACAGTTTATCGTGTATCGGAATGCAGGTAATATCATTATCTGCATTTTTATATTAGAATGGAGAAGATCCTGAAGGAAAACAGGCAGGGGGAAAGAATGATGCAGATCAGAAAAATGACGATGGCAGATTATGAAAACATCTACGCACTCTGGATGTCATGCACCGGGGTGGGACTGAACAACCTTGATGATTCAAAAGAAGGAATAGAGAAATTTCTGAACCGGAATCCGGATACCTGTTTCGTGGCGGAAGAGGACGGCAGGATCATCGGTGTCCTGCTTGCCGGAAATGACGGGAGAAGAGGATATATTTACCATACAGCGGTGCATCCCGACTGCAGAAACAAGGGCATCGGGACGAAGCTTGTCAATACAGTCATGCAGGCATTGAAGGATCTCGGCATCAATAAGACCGCCCTTGTCGTATTCAAAAGAAATGAATCCGGAAATGCATTCTGGGAAAAGATGGGATTTACGGAAAGACATGACATCAGTTACAGAAACAGGATCATCAATGAAATGATCCGGTATGATCTGTAATCCAAAAGTTATTCCGGGAGGTGAAAGATGGAGGCAAAGAAAAGAAAGTTTATCCGGTTCCGCGGCGCTGTGCAGGGAGTAGGTTTCCGTTACCGTGCAAGTTATGCGGCGCAGAGTGCCGGGGCGACAGGATGGGTCCGCAATGAAAGCGACGGATCTGTCACTATGGAGATCCAGGGAACGCAGGAACAGATCAGAACAGTACTGCAGACGATCGAGCGCGGAGCGTATATCCATATCCGGAATATCAAATCCGTGGATATTCCCGTTAAGGAAGACGAGCGTGAATTCAGCATCCGGGATGGATGGTGGTACTGAGATCCTGCGAACTGAGCAAAACAAATCGTTAATCAGAAACGGCCTGGGGAAACCGGCCGTTTTTCTTTCCGGAAATCAGATGCTGAGCAAAGTGGCTTATCTGTCCCGCAGTTCAGGCATAAATGCGGAATGCTATAATAAAGAAAATATCAAACATGAGAAAGCGAGGCTGATATGAAAAAAAAGCCGAATATCATCATTCTCAATCCGGACGAGATGCGCTGGAATACCATGGGGCACATGGGAAATCCTGCCGCATCCACACCGCGGCTGGATGCTTTTGCGGAAAGCGACGCGGTATCCTTTGAAAACGCATATTGTCAGAATCCTGTCTGCGTGCCTTCGAGGTGTTCTTTCCTGACCGGTCTGTATCCTCATGTACATGGTCACAGGACAATGCACTATCTGATGCATGACGGACACGATACATTGTTCTCCGAACTCAGGGCAGGTGGATACAATGTCTGGATGAACGCGAGAAATGACTTTATTGCCGGCAATGTGCCGGGTCTTATGGCAACGCAGTTTGATGAGATCCGGATGCCGGAGAAGTCTTTGACCGGCAGGCATGAGATCATCAAGGGATTCCCGTATTCCCATTACATCGGTGTCATCGGGGAAGTGAAAGCCGACATCGATGATACCCTGGCGGCCTGTGCAAGGATCCGCCGGCAGAAGCCGGGCGATGACCCGCTCTGCCTGTTTATCGGGTGGGCGAATCCGCATGTGCCGTATGTAACGGACAAAGAACATTATGACCGCATCGATCCGGAAAAGATCGAAGAGAGGGTTCATTTTAAAGATACAGAAGGGAAATCGGAAATGATCCGCAGACTTCGTGAATTCGCGGATCTTGGCAGTTTCTCAGAAGAACAGTGGAAGGAAGTACAGCGCGTATATCTGGCGCAGTGTTCCTATATCGATGATCTGTTCGGCATGATCATCGATGCGCTTAAGGAAGCAGGGATCTATGATGATTCCGTGATCTTCTTCCTGTCTGATCATGGTGATTTTGCCGGGGACTTTGACCTGCCGGAAAAGGCACAGAACAGCTTTGAAGATGACCTGACCAGGGTGCCGCTCCTGATCAAGCCGCCGAAAGGTGAAACAGTCAGCCCGGGCATAACGGCATCGCTCGCGGAACTGGTGGATTTTTACGCAACGGTTATGGATTACGCGGGTGTTACACCGGCACATGATCATTTCGGCGTCAGTCTGCGTCCTGTAATTGAACACAGGGAAAACAAAGTGCGTGAATACGCATTCTGCGAAGGCGGCAGAAGGGCATCTGAAAAACAGGCTGACGAATATCACAAGTATGGTGAAAACGGACCGGCCAGGACACATGATTACTGGGCAAAGATGAACGCGGAAGCGGATGATGAAGCGCATGCCAAGGGAACGATGGTCACCGACGGCAAATACAAATATGTTCTCCGCCTTGGCGGCAGGGATGAATTCTATGATCTGGAAAAGGATCCAAAAGAAATGATCAACCGAATTGACTGTGAAGAATATGCCGCAAAGATCCTGGATCTTAAACTGCAGCTGCTCAGCTGGTATCAGGAAACATGCGATGTTGTTCCGAAAGCATACGATTCCAGATCCCTGACCAAAGACAGCATTATACCGGCGGAATAACAGTATCGTTACTGACAAAACAACAGCACAGTCTGTCATATGGCTGTGCTGTTTTGTTTGAACATAAAAGATGCAGATCCTGTCTCTTTCCGCAGGGAATAGGATACAATAACAACATTGAGAGAGGGAAAAAGATGGACCGGAAAAAGTTTCTGCTGTTCTTTATCATAGCTTTTATCTTTAACATGGCCGCAAGCTTTGCCCATCCCGTCACACCGACGCTGATCGTTGAGAGGAATCTGGACAGTTCCATGTTCGGGGTTGCACTCGCAGCCATGATGACGATGTATTTTCTTTTTTCTCCGTTATGGGGAAGATTGTGCGGGTATCTGCCTACGAAAAAGATCCTGATGATCTGCTGCGTGGGCTATGCGGCAGGACAGATCATATTCGGACTGGCACACAGCGAAGCTTCTGTTGTGGGCGGCAGGATGTTTGCCGGGATCTTTGCGGGCGGCGTATATACCGCAATGGCAAATTATGTTGTCAATCTGTCCGGAACAGACGGCGGAAACCGCGGACAAAATCTCGTTATCCTGACAACGATCCAGAGCGTCGGAAGCGCCTGTGGGTTTTTTACCGGCGGTATGCTGGGAATCATTTCCGTTGAAACCGCCTTTCTTTCGCAGGTCGGTGTACTGCTGATGTGCGGACTGCTGTGGACGGTATTCTGTACAGATGATACGCCGTATAAAGCAAAACCGGATACTGCTCTCCGTATACAGGATGTCAATCCGTTCTCTGCGATACTTTCCGCAAAACAGTTTATGACACCGCTTCTGGCACTGGTCTGCGTGATCACTGCTGTTTCTGCGATCGGTCAGAATTCCTATGAACAGTGTTTCAATTACTATATAAAAGATCAGTACGGCATGACTTCCGCGTATAACGGCATATTCAAGGCAGTGATCGCCTTGCTGACTTTGTTTCTCAACTCGACGGTTTCACTGTATCTGCAGAGAAAAACAGATATCAACCAGACATTCCTGTATATTTTGGTTACATGCTGCGTACTGATCTCCCTGGTACTCTTTGACCCGCCGCAGTTCCTGTTTATCGCGGTCTATATCGTTTACAGCAGCGTCATGGTGCTTCGTCTGCCGCTGCTCCAGATGATGGCAGCTGCGCAGTCAGACAGTTCCACCAGCAACGCAGTCATGGGATTTTATCAGTCCATGAATTCCCTCGGCGGCATCTTCGGAGCCCTGTTTGCCGGACTGATCTATGCAAGAGGCGCACAGCTTCCGTTTATCCTGGCTTTTGCGGCATTTGTTTTATCCGCATGTGCAGGTTTCCTCTACAGGAAGGAATACAGAAAGACAGCATCGGGGCAGACGGATTGAATTCCCTGATGTTTAATCCGGGGATTTATTATATACTTATAAAAGCGGGTGCGTGAAAACACAGCCGTTCAAGGAGAAGAATTATGGCGGAAGAGAAAAAAGAAATGACTGCAGAAGAAGAAAATGAAAACCGTAATTTTATTTACAATTTCATAAAAGAAGATATTTCCAAAGGCGGACAGTATGAAGGCATGACCGTGCATACCCGTTTCCCTCCGGAACCGAACGGATATCTGCATATCGGTCACTGCAAGGCATTGTGCATTGACTTCGGCATGGCTGAGAAATTCGGCGGTCTGTGCAATCTGCGTATGGACGACACCAATCCGGCCAAGGAAGATACAGAATATGTCGAAGCGATCCAGGATGATATTCACTGGCTCGGATTTGACTGGGGAGACAGGTTCTATTACGGATCCGATTATTTTGAAAAGGACTATGAATATGCGGTCGAACTGATTAAAAAAGGACTGGCATATGTCTGCGAACTGACACAGGAAGAATTCCGTGAGTTCCGCGGAGACACTTCCACACCGGCAAGATCCCCGTACAGGGACAGACCGGTTGAAGAAAACCTCCGTCTGTTTGAAAAGATGAAGAACGGTGAAGTGGAAGAAGGAAAGATGACCCTCCGTGCCAAGATCGATCTTGCCAGCGGCAACTTTAACATGAGGGACCCGGTCATTTACAGGATCCGCTATATCAACCATCACCGCCAGGGCACAAAATGGTGCATTTTCCCAATGTATGATTTTGCCCATCCGATCCAGGATGCCCTGGAAGGAATCACGCATTCCCTCTGTTCGCTGGAATATGAGGACCACCGGCCGCTGTACAACTGGGTCGTTGAGAATGTTTCGATTCCATTCCACAAACCGAGACAGATCGAATTTGCGCGTCTGGGCATTGACCATACCGTCATGTCCAAGCGAAAGCTCAGACAGCTTGTCGAGGAAAACTATGTTTCCGGCTGGGATGATCCGAGAATGCCGACCCTGTGCGGTCTCAGAAGGCGCGGTTATACCGCTGCTTCGATCCGGAACTTCTGCGATACCATCGGTGTTGCGAAGAGTACGAATACCATCGAATTCAGAGAACTGGAAAGATGCCTGCGCGATGACCTCAACGCCACCGCCGAAAGGACCATGGCCGTCCTGCATCCTGTCAGACTGACAGTAACGAACTATCCGGAAGGACAGTCCGAAACATTCGAAGTGGAGAACAATCCGACAGATCCTTCACAGGGAACACATACGATCACATTCAGCCGTGACCTCTGGATCGAAGAGGAAGACTTCCTGGAAGTCCCGATCCCGAAGTACAAGAGAATGTATCCGGGAAATGAAGTCCGTCTGAAAGGTGCTTACCTTGTCACATGCACAGGCTGTGTAAAAGACGAAAACGGAAACATCACGGAAGTTCTCTGCGAATATGATCCGCAGTCAAGAGGCGGTGATCCGGCTGACGGCAGAAAAGTCAAAGGCGCAACCATCCACTGGGTAGACTCTCACAACTGTCTGGATGCGGAAGTCCGTCTGTATGACAACCTGTTTACGGATCCGAATCCGGACGCGCCGGGAAAGAACTTCCTGGATGCACTGAACCCGGACAGCCTGCAGATTCTGAAGAACTGCAAGGTTGAGAAATCCATGCAGGAAGTAGCGAAAGAGTTTGATGCCCGTGAAAACCGTACGACCACAAACGCTCCGACATTCCAGTTTATGCGTGTTGGATTCTTCTGTCTTGACAACAAGGACAGCACGGCAGAGCACATGGTGTTCAACCGCAGTGTTTCCCTGAGAGATGGTTTCAAAAAATAAAAAAGAAAAAAACAGATCTGCGAAGATCTGTTTACTTGACATCGAGAAGTATGAAAAGTATGATTTGTATAACAAATAGGGGGACTTATGAATAAGCCTGAAGGTAAATATGCATGGACCGTTACAGTCGGCACGAAGGGACAGATCGTGATCCCGAAAGAGGCAAGAGAGCTTTTTGATATCAAACCCGGCGATAATCTGATCCTGCTGGGTGATATCAAACATGGGATTGCCATTCCGCCCAAGGAAACCTTTTCACAATACTTTGCACATATTTTCGGAGGAAAGAAATGAAGATCATGTGGTTCTGCATCCCGGCATTCGGTCATACCAACCCGACGGTCGAAGTCGTCCGTGAACTGACAGCCAGGGGTCACAATATACGCTATTACTCATTTGAACAGTTCAGGGATAAGATCGAAGATACCGGGGCGGTCTTTATTCCATGTGACAGCTATCTGCCGCCTTTAAGCGAAGAAAGTCAGCGGAGGATACGCAGGGTATCTACTACGGAAATGTCCATACAGGCATTTGAGACAACTGCGCGGATGGATGAAATGCTGGGGTAAGATGTTCAGTCATTCAGACCGGACCTGATCGTGACGGACTCCGTCTGTTTCTGGGGCAAACTGACCGCACAGAAATATGACATACCCATGATCTGTTCAACGACAACATTTGCCTTTAACCAGTATTCGTCAAAGTATATGAAATACAGTGCGCGGGAACTGGCGGATATGGTCCTGGGAATGCCCCGCCTGAACAAATCGCTGAAAAAACTGCGGCCATTCGGTTATCATGTCAAAAGCGCCCTGGATATCGTACAGAACAAGAATGACACCGATACGATCGTTTATACTTCCAAACGGTTCCAGCCATGTTCGGAAACATTTGATGAATCGCATTACTGCTTTGCCGGTCCGTCTGTCAGAAAGACAGAACCGGCGGAAAAGGATCCGGACAAACCGCTCATCTACATTTCCCTCGGCACGGTCATCAATGATCATCCGGATTTTTACCGGAACTGCATCGAAGCCCTGCGGAATGAACCTGTCCGGGTACTGATCTCCTGCGGCATGGCTTTTGATCTTTCAAAACTGGGACAGCTTCCGGACCATATTCAGGCAGAGCCGTATGTGGACCAGATGAAAGTATTGTCTGAAACCAGTCTTTTCGTTACCCACTGCGGGATGAACAGCGCATCGGAAGGTTTGTATATGGGCGTTCCGGAAGTCCTGTTTCCGCTGAGCGGGGAACAGAACGCTGTTGCCCGACGTGTGCAGGAAATGGGAGCCGGTGTACGGCTGGAAGCAGGAGATGCCAAAGATCCGCAGAAAATCAGGGAAGTTATACTGCGGGCACTGAAGGATCCTGCCCTGAGGGAAAACGCCGGAATCATGCGGGAGGATTTCCTTTCCTGCGGCGGTGCTTCCGCGGCAGCGGATTTCATTGAACAAAAAGGAGCGGGAAAATAAAAAAGATCTTTTCAGATCTTCTGTGTAAAACGCACCGATATTTCACCGGACTGGAGGATCGTGATATCCCCGTCCGGTTTTTTGACGATCAGGTTTCCGGCATCGTTGATGGCTTCCGCTATCCCGGTAAATACCCGGTCATTGATCGTGAAAGTAATTTCCTTTCCGAGTACTGCGGATCTCCGACGATATTCCTCCATCAGGGCCGGATCCGCGAGATCACCTGTGCGCCGCATCAGTTTTTCCCACAAAACGCCTGCAAGCACGGAGCGAGAAAGTGTATCGATGCCAAGCGAGCCGGCTATATTCTTGATCTCATCAGGAAGCGGTACAGGCCGGCAGTTGATGCCGATGCCGATGATGACGGCACCGGGTCTGACGGCTTCACACAGGATGCCTGCTATTTTCCGGCCGTCCAGATAGAGATCATTGACCCATTTGATGCCGGGCTCGATACCGGTCACTTCAGCGATTGCTTCAGCGGCCGCAACAGCCGCAGCCGGGGTAATGCGCGAGATCAGCGTTCTGTCATCGGTATCCGGATAGATGACGGCGGAGAAATAGAGACCTGATCGGGCAGGGGAATAGAACGAATGCCCGCGTCTGCCTCTGCCTGCGTTCTGATGATCCGCAATGACCAGTGTTCCTGCCGGTGTTTTTTCTTCAGCCAGTTTCCGGGCATACAGATTCGTTGAGTCGATCTCATCAAAAAGATATACCGGTACTTCGCCGGAAACGCCGCAAGCACGGATGATGGCTTCGCTCAATGTGTCATCATCCTCAAAGCAGTATTCCTGTTCGGAAATGCGGAACGGAAAACCATCCTGAGCCAGTTCTGACATGACCTCCCGGATGACCTTTTCCGGTGTTTGAAATGTTTTGGCCAGCACAGGTCCGGAGATGCAGGAACCGGTGCGGCACGCAAAATAAAAGAGTAATTGCTGTTTCAGTGTCATGCCCTCATGGTAATGAAAAATCATTGAAAGTGCAAGAAGTGTATCCGGTTGAATACCCGGAAAAGATTTCCTATAATTTTGACATACGGAAAACGGTGACATTATGAAAATATTCTTCTGGATCATTCTTTCGGTCATGATCCTGGTGGCAGGTGCATTCCTGGAACTGAATCAGAATTCCATTGCAGGATGGATCATGTGGGTGATCTGGATCGCTGCATTTATTGCTTTTGCGAAAAACAGGATAAGCAGTTCCTTTTTCATTGTCCTGCTGTTATGGATCAGCTTTGCGGCTGTTTCTGCCCTGATCATCCGTCTCAGCTGGCCGCAGGTAAAACCCGTGGCGGCAGTGCCGGAAAAGGATCCGGAATATACGGATATCTATCATACGGAAAAAGGAGATGTCCGCGGTGTATATAATAAAGATCATACTGTTGAGATCTTTACAGGCATCCCGTATGCGAAACCGCCGGTCGGTGATCTGCGCTGGCGGAAGCCGCAGGATCCCGAAATCTGGACAGGCGTGAAGGACTGCGATCATTTCGCGCCGATGTCGATGCAGAAAACAAATCTGCCCGTCATCAGTTCCCTGGCCCAGATCATCGGATATCACGATTATAAGATCTCATTTTCCGATAACCGGATCCCGCCGGTCAGCGAAGACAGTCTCTATCTGAATATCTGGAAACCGGCAGGAGAGTCGGAAAATCTCCCGGTCGCTGTGTATATCCACGGTGGCTCCCTGCAGACCGGGCAGCCCTGGTATGCGGATTACAGCGGGGAAGGGTTTGCGAAGGAAGGCGTGATCGTCGTGAATATGGGCTACCGTCTCGGTGTATTCGGCTTCCTGGCAGAGGAGGAAATGATGGCGGAGGAAGGGACGGCAGGAAACTTCGGACTGCTGGATCAGATCAAGGCGCTGGAATGGGTACGCGATAATATCGCGTCATTCGGCGGCGATCCGGACAATGTTACGCTGATCGGGGAATCGGCAGGCGCTGTCTGCGTGGATGCTTTATGCGTATCCCCGCTGGCAGAAGGACTGTTTGAACGGGTGATCCTGGAAAGCAGCACCATATCGTCACCTGAACCCCCGCATTCCTACAGGTCTTTGACGGATGCGCTGGCATCAGGTGAAAAGCTGAAAGAAAAATATCACTGCAGTTCACTTGATGAACTCAGGAAGATGCCGGCAGACAAACTGGCCGGTGAAATGGAAACACAGCATCATGTCACGCCGGATGGTTATGTATTTACGGATGATCCGTATGTTCTCCGCAAAGCCGGCATCCATAATGAAAAGGCCATCCTCCATGGTTTCAACAAGGAGGAAAGCGGTCCGTTTATCATATTCGGTCACGCAAAGATGAATAATTACCGCGAAAAGATACAGACATTTTTCGGTTCTTATACGGATGAGGTCCTGGATCTGTATCCGGCTGAAAATGACGCTGAGGCAGATCGATACTGGGCGGAGATCTACGGGGCATTATTCTTCAATTATTCCCATTACTGTCTCAACCGCCTGGCTGCGGAGAATCAGATCCCGGTATATGAATATCTGTTCTCCAAAACGAATAAAAGACTGTCCTGCTGGCACAGCGGGGAACTCGTTTACGCGTTTCATGTGATCCCGGAAACTTCAGCCCTGTATGATGAAAGTGACAGAAAGCTCAGTGACATGATGAACCGTTTCTGGGTGAATTTCATCCGTACAGGCAATCCTAACGGGGAAGGCCTGCCGGAAATGGAAATGAATGATGACAATACAAAGGTCATGGAATTCGGCGATCATACGGGAATGATCGAAGAACCATATCTGAAACTTTACGATATCATGGATAAGATGTATGAACCGGCTCAATAACGGAAAGGGAGGGAAAAACCTATGGCAAAAAGAAAAAGGCTGAAAAAGGGCGTTAAGGCAATTCTGGGACTTCTGGCTGTATTGCTGGTGGTCGGCGTCGTCTGGAAAACCGGACTGTTCGGCAAAAAGGAAACAGCTGCGGTACCTGAAGAGAAGACACCGGAACCGACAGCGGAAGCGACACCGGAACCCACCCCGGAGCCGGAACCGGAGGAAAAAGTATATACATTAAGTCTGTTTGCGACAGGTGATTCCCTGATCCACGGTTCCATCTGGCGTGATGCGGATACCGGGAACGGATATGATTTTTCCGGTCAGCTGGAACTGGTCGGGCAGATGGCAGAACCATATGATCTGGAATACTATAACCAGGAAACGATCATCGGCGGAGATGACAGGGGACCGCACGGTTATCCGACGTTCAATACACCGAGCGCATATGCGGACCAGATGACGGCATATGGTTTCAACCTGGTATCCACAGCGAATAATCACTGTCTGGACCAGGGACCTTCCGGCATTGAAAATTCCATTGCCTACTGGAAAGGCAAAGACAATGTCGTCACATCCGGAACATTCGTAAGTAAAGAAGACCAGCAGGATCTGAATATTCATGAGATGAACGGCATCACTTATGCGTTCTTCTCCTGGACATACGGCATGAACGGCCTGCTGGCACCGTCAGACAGACCATGGATGGTCAACTGTTATGACGGAAGAGTCGATGAAATGCTGGAACAGGTCAGGGAAGCTGATCAGAAAGCAGATGTCGTTATCGTGGCGATGCACTGGGGCACCGAGTATTCAATGGGCGTCAACAGCGAGCAGAAAGATCTTGCGTTAAAACTGTCCGAAGCAGGATGTGATATCATCATCGGAAATCATCCGCATGTCATCGAACCGATGGAATGGGTCAATGACCATAAAACGATCTGTTTCTACGCAATGGGAAATATGATCTGTGCCCAGTGGGGAGAAGAAAACCTCGTCGGTGTCGTGGCGGGAATGGACATCGTCAAAAAGGTCAAAGGGGACGAAGTGACTGTAACGGTCGAGAATGTACGGGCTGATCTCATCTGGACCTACTATGTGAAAGTCAATGATTCTCTGGTCAAAAATGTCAAGCTTTATCCGTTCAAGGATCTGACAGATGATATTCTGCCGAATCATGAAGCGATCTATCAGAAATATCTGGATGTTCTGACCAGCATGGATGATTCTATCCCGATCGGCGGTGTCTGAGAGAATACATAATTGTGAAGGGTCGGGTGTTTCTGCCTGATCCTTCGTTTTGACAACAGGAGTAAACAAATGAAAAAATGTCCTGATCTGAGCCGGTGCGGCGGATGTGTATCCATGGGAAAACCGTATCCGGAAGTACTGAAAGAAAAAGAAAATGCCGTGCGGAAACTCTTTGCGAAAGAGAATGTACAGCCGGTCATCGGCATGGAAGATCCGTATTATTACCGGCATAAGGTATACGGAACATTCTATAAAGACCGGAAGGGGAAGATCCATTCCGGTATGTATGCGGAGAATTCGCACAGACTGACGGATAACACACGATGCCTGATCCAGCACAGATCCGCAAATGCGGTCCTGAAAAGCATTGCGGACATCGCGGAACGGTACGGCATTCCTGTCTATAACGAAGATACGCGGGAAGGTGTGCTGAGGCATGCGTATATTCGCGTATCACATGATACAGGCGATATTCTCCTGGTTCTCGTGATCGGCTCAAAGAGCCTCCCTTCGTCAAAAGCAATCGTACGAGAACTGATCTCGCGGCATCCGCAGATCAGAACGGTCATACTGAATCACAACCGTGAAAAGACTTCGATGATTCTGGGAGAGAAGGAAGATGTGCTGTATGGAAAAGGGTACATCACAGACAGGATCGGAAATACCGTATTCAGGATCTCCTCCCGTTCGTTCTACCAGGTCAATCCCGTCATGACGGAAAAACTGTATCAGACTGCGATCGGTCTTGCAGATCTCGGAAAAGATGATTCAGTTCTGGATGTTTACTGCGGCATCGGTACGATCTCGCTGCTTGCGGCAGAAAAATGCGGGCATGTGACAGGCGTGGAACTGAACAGGACGGCAGTGCGTGATGCGGTGCAGAATGCCCGGAACAATATGATCAAAAATGTATCTTTTTATGCGGAGGATGCGGAATTATTCATGATGAAAATGCAGGAAACACCGGACGTGGTCTTTCTGGATCCGCCGCGAAGCGGCCTGTCTCTGAAAACGGTGCAGTCGCTCTGCACACTTCATCCAAAAAAGATCATATATATTTCCTGCAATCCCGAAACACAGAAAAGAGACATAGAACAGATGAAAAAAGCCGGGTACCGCGCAAAGGTTATTATACCGGTGGATCAGTTTCCTTTTACGAAGCACATCGAGACTATAGTGTTGCTA
>CADBPK010000007.1 GCA_902796465.1 uncultured Erysipelotrichaceae bacterium
ACTGACAGGGATAAACCGGGTGCTGTTATTACGGAATTCTTCTTCCAGGATGACAAGGTCCTTATTCCTGAATCCCGCTATGGCATGCACTTCTGTTCCCTGCTCAAAGAGTTTCTTTGTAACAGGATACGCAATGGCACATCCTACACCGCCGCCGACAACAGCGACTTTTTTCAGGCCTTCGGTATGTGTCGCCCTTCCGAGAGGACCGGCAAAATCCTGTACATATTCGCCTTCTTTCAGACTATTCAGACACATAGTGGATGCGCCGACTACCTGAAAGATGATGGTGACACTGCCGCTCTCCCTGTCATAATCCGCAATTGTCAGAGGGATTCTTTCTCCTTCTGCATTTGCGCGGATAATGATGAACTGGCCGGGCTGTGCTTTTGCGGCAACAAGCGGTGCTTCGATCCGCATCAGTGTTACCGTCGGATTCAGTTCTTTCTTTTCCAGAATTTTATACATATCATCCTCCGTCTTCTATTAACATACTATTCATTAAAGTATACTTTAAGTCAATACACATTTTACTGATTCAGAATCAGCGGTATGACGGACTGCCATGCATTTATTTCATGACGTTTGCATATTGATTTGACAAAAGGCAATGTTTCATAAGTTCTTTCCTTATGTCTTCATTGCCTTTCTTTTCACAGATCCCTGAAAGATCTTTTATCCTCTGAGCTGCGCTCCCGTCTTCTTGTTCAGAGCAGCGAGAATGCTGTTGTGCATTTCCAGGATCTCATCATCTTTCAGCGTATGATCGGCTGCCTGATAGGTGATTCTGAGTGCAACGGACTTTTTGCCATTTTCAATATGTTCGCCTTCATACACGTCAAAGATCTCTGTATCCCGGACAAGCTTTTTACCTGTCTTTTCAATGACTTCAACGAGTTCTTTTGCGGATACGTTCCTGTCAGTCACCAAAGCGATGTCACGTGATACGCTCGGATAACGGTTGATGGCATTGAAACGCACTTTGGTCGGTTTATTATTCCAGAGCGCATCCATATTGAGTTCTGCATAAACAACACGCTTCAGGTCAAACTTTGCGGCATAGACCGGATGTAATTCACCGAATACGCCGAGCAGTGTGCGGTCCAGACGGACTTCCGCGCTGCGGTACGGATGGAAATGTTCGATATCCGTTTTGTTTTCCGTAATGTGAATCCTTCTGCTGTTATAGCCGCATTTCTCCAGCCATGCTGTCAGGATGCCCTTCATTGTATAGAAATCACCTTTTTCCGTGATCTGGTGCAGCTTATCCTGGATCAGATCCCCGTCGAGTACGACAGCGAGGCGTTCCTCTTCACTGCCTTTTCCATAGACTTTGGAAATCTCATAGAAGGCATTCTGATAATTCTGGTGTGCACGGTTGTACTGCACACATTCCAGGACGGAATTGATCAGTCCGTTGCGGATGTACACTCTTGCTTCGCTCATCGGTGAAGCCAGCGCAATCGGATCAGCCAGTCCGTTGTACATATCATTTACATACTCTGCGGACACAAGCGTATAGGTAACGATCTCGTTCAGTCCGAAGCTCATCATTGTATTTCTCGTTACGCGGCGGCAGTTCTGCGCCGGTGTAAGCTGGCCGACTGTCGCTTCCATGAACGGGAGGGTTGAACCAAGCGCATCGAATCCGAGCAGACGGATGACTTCTTCATCGATGTCTGCCGGTCTTTCGATATCTGTACGGTAACTTGGAATATGACATGTGATCTCGTCACCGCTGATCTCTGGGCTGAAATCAAGCCATTTCAGTGTTTCCGCAACTTCATCCATCGTGAAGGATGTTCCCAGCAGCGAGTTGCAGTGGGACAGGGTTTCTTTTACAACGACCGGTTTGTAATTATTGACACCGGCAAATACTGTTTCTTCAAAACCGGATGCGTTTGCATATTCCTGCAGGAGCTGGACAGAACGGTCCACCGCTTTCTGCATGGAACATGGTTCAATGCCCTTTGTGAATCTCTGCGCAGCTTCCGTGATCAGGTTCAGACGGATCGATGTACGGCGTACGGAAACATGTGAGAAATGCGCCGCCTCGATGAAGATTCCTTTGGTCTCTTCATCGATCATGCTTTCTTCACCGCCCATGACACCGGCAATACCTGTCGGTTCGCCGCCTGTCGTGATCATCAGATCGCCCTTCTGGATATCAAACTCTTCACCATCCAGAGCGCGCATCTTCATTTCAATATCATCCACGACCGTGATCTCACGGGCAGGAAGTTTTGCCAGATTATAGAAATGGAGCGGCTGGCCTGTTTCCAGCATGACGAAGTTGGAAATATCGACAACGTTGTTGATGGAATTCATGCCTGCCGCATGCAGATAATTTACCATCCATGCCGGGCTGGGTCCTACTTCCACATGATTGACGACCTTGCCGGTGAATGCCGTGCATCCTGCAGCTTTTGTCGCAACAGTGAAATTACCCTTTTCACCGATATCGCTTCTGCCTGCATAATCCGGCCATTTCACTTCCCGGTGCAGGATCGCGCCGACTTCCTTCGCCATGTTCCACATTGCGGAGCAGTCTGCCCTGTTGGGTGTCAGTGATACATCCAAGATCGTGTCATCCAGTCCCAGATAACCGAATACGTCTTTTTCACCTACCGGTGCATCTGCCGGCAGTTCCTCGATTCCGCTTGCCTGTGCTTCGGTAAGATATTTCTTGTCAACACCAAGCTCGAACAGGGAACAGATCATGCCGTTGGAATTATATCCCCTGACCTGCCTTGACGCGATGGTTCCGCCCGGCAGTTCAGCACCCGGGAGTGCTGTAATGACCTTCAGACCTTTCCGGCAGTTCGGAGCGCCGCAGACGATCTCATAGATCTCTTCCGGATCCTGACTGACCAGGACCTTCGTAGCATGGAGATGGGTATCCGGGATATCTTCACATTCCAGGATCTCACCGATCACCAGATTTGTACCCTGTGCCTGCGGTTCGATCCCTTCGACTTCGAGGCCGGCAGTTGTCATTTTTGCGGCGAGTTCTTCCGGTGTTACACCGCTCAGGTCAACATATTCACTTAACCATTTATAACTTAATCGCATTGTTCTTACCTCCTCTTAGTCGAACCTGTTGAAATTCTTCAGGAATCTCGAATCGTTGATATAGAAATTACGGATATCATCGATTCCGTATTTCAGCATAGCCACACGCTCCAGACCGACGCCGAACGCGAAGCCGGTGCATTTTTCGGAATCAAAGCCGTTCATTTCAAGTACATGCGGATGTACCATGCCGGCGCCGAGGATCTCGATCCATCCGCTGCCCTTGCATACGGAACATCCCTTGCCGTTGCAGAACGGACAGGAAACATCAACTTCCACGCTCGGTTCCGTGAACGGGAAGTAGGACGGACGGAAGCGAATCGTACGTCCGTTTCCGAACATGCGGTTTGCCATATATTCCAGCGTGCCTTTCAGATCAGCCAGTGTAATATGCTCACCGACTACCAGGCCTTCACACTGCATGAACTGATGACTGTGTGTCGCGTCATCGTCGTCACGTCTGTAGACTTTGCCCGGGCAGATCAGTTTGATCGGTGTTTTGCCGCCGGCTTTTTCCAGTTCCCTCATCTGCATGGCAGTTGTGTGTGTTCTGAGCAGTGTGTTCGGGTCAATATAAAATGTATCCTGCATATCTCTCGAAGGATGGTCC
>CADBPK010000008.1 GCA_902796465.1 uncultured Erysipelotrichaceae bacterium
AGTGTGCTGAACTGATTGATACGTCGGATGTTCTTCTGCATTGTGTCTGCGGCGCCGGCAAGACAGAGCTTGTTGTTCTGAGTATTGCGAATATGCTGAAGAGAGGCAGGAAGGTATGCTTTGCCATACCCAGAAGACAGGTCGTACTGGAATTAAGAGAACGTCTTGCGCAGTACTTTCCGTACGCCAAAGTCATTGCTGTCTGCGGCGGTCATACGCAGGAAACGGACGGAGACCTGATCATCTGCACGACACACCAGTTATACCGGTATTACCGGGCATTCGACCTGCTGATCCTGGATGAACCGGATGCTTTCCCGTTCAGGGGCAGTGAAGTCCTTCACGGCATAGCGGATACTTGCCGGAAAGGACATTGTATTTATCTGACTGCCACACCGGATGAGACGATGCGGAAAGCAGTCCGTGAAGGAAAGATGAAGGAACTGGTCCTGCATCAGCGCCCGCATGGAAAACCTGTGCCTGTGCCGGAGATACTGACTGCTCCCGCATTTATTCTTCTGATCAGGATGTTCCGGTGGATCCGGGAGTTCAGCGATAAA
Organism: uncultured Erysipelotrichaceae bacterium; assembly: GCA_902796465.1. GTDB lineage: Bacteria > Bacillota_I > Bacilli_A > Erysipelotrichales > Erysipelotrichaceae > Bulleidia. The sequence continues at coordinate 561 of CADBPK010000008.1, forward strand.
CCGCGCATGGTGTTTATGCCGAGCGTCAGGGGCGCGGAGCGGATGGCGTCATTCATGCGCCTGTTTTTTCCGGTATACGTCTGTACCGGCAGGAGTGAAGACAGGGATGAGGTCATAGAAGCTTTCCGCAGGGAAAAGAGCGGACTGATGATCTGTACGACCGTACTGGAGAGAGGCGTCACGGTGGAAAATGTACAGGTCTGCGTGTTTCAGGCGGACTCTTCCGTTTTTGATGAAGCCTCGCTTACGCAGATGGCAGGCAGGGCAGGAAGGACATTCAGGGAACCGGAAGGGAATGTTCTCTTCCTGTGTACGGAAAGGAGTGAACAGGCTGAATCATGCAGGGATCATATCCGCGCCGCCAACGCCGGTGCCTGATGTGCGGGAAGCCTTTCGGGGAAGGCAGTTTCCGGGATATCCTGATCGGGGAAGATCCGCTCTGCGAATCCTGCCGTTCAGGATGGATCCGGAGAAGACGGAAGTTTGATATCGAAGGCATACCGGCAGAAGGGACATATCTTTATGAAGAACACTTTTCCTCCTGTCTGATCCAGTTTAAGGAGTGCTGTGATGAGGCACTGAAGGATGTTTTTCTGTTTGAAGAGAAGAAACGGCTGCAGAGAAAATACCGGGGTTGTACGATATGCCTGATGCCGAGTTCCGCCGAAAAGGAAAAAGAGAGGGGGTTTCATCATCTGCGTCTGATGTATGCGTGCACAGGGCTTCCCATGCTGGAACCGTTTGTCCGATTATCGGACACAGTCCAGAAAAAAAGGACCGGAAAAGAAAGAAGGAAAATGGAAGGCGAGATCGTTCTGAAAGATGGGATAATCCTGCCGGAAAAAATCTTATTATGTGATGATGTGATCACCACCGGCGCGACGATCCGTGGCGCATTGAAGGCAATCGGGAAAGGAAATCATAAGATCCGGATCTATTCCGTTTCCCTGCATAAATCATGGTATCTGTGAAATTGCGTTTGATGCATAATAACGATATAATAGAGACCGTTCGAAAGGCAGGTGGTTTCATGCCAAATATACTCAGCAAATTATTCAATGATGACGCAAGAAAACTGAAACAGATAGAAAAAACCATCCAGCCGGTGCTGGATATGGAACAGAAATACAGACAGATGAGCGATGAGGAACTGAAAGCGGAAACGCCGCGGCTGAAGGAAAAGCTGGCAAACGGCGCAACGCTGGAACAGATCCTTCCGGAAGCGTTCGCAACAGCACGTGAAGCGTGTTACCGGGTAATCGGTGAGTTCCCTTATAAAGTACAGGTCATGGGTGCTGCAGTTATGCAGGGCGGCGACATTGCCGAAATGAAGACCGGTGAAGGTAAGACCCTTACTTCTGTTATGGCAGTCTATCTGAACGCGCTGACCGGAAAAGGCGTACATGTCGTAACGGTCAACGAATATCTTTCCGAGCGTGACTCGGAATGGATGGGACAGATCCACAGATGGCTCGGTCTGACAGTAGGCCTGAACCTGCGCCAGCTCAGCAAGGCACAGAAGCGGGCAGCGTATGCCTGTGACATTACCTATACGACCAACAGTGAACTTGGTTTCGATTATCTCCGTGACAACATGGTCACAAGAGTGGAAGACCGTGTCCAGAGAGAACTGAATTTCGCCCTCGTGGATGAGGTCGACTCAATCCTGATCGATGAATCCAGAACACCTCTGATTATTTCCGGCGGACAGAAACAGACCGCGAACCTGTATCTGCAGGCAGACCGTTTCGTCAAGCGGCTGAAGAACAACGAGGATTATGAAGTCGATGTCAAATCCAGATCGGTGCAGCTGACGGAACAGGGCGTGTTCAAGGCAGAGCGCGTGTTCCGCATCAAAAACCTGTATAACCTGGAACACACACAGCTTCTGCATCATATCAACCAGGCGCTTAAAGCAAACTACATCATGATGAAGGATGTGGAATACGTTGTGGATGAAGCGGAAGATGAGATCGTTATCGTCGATCCGAATACGGGACGTCTGATGAAAGGAAGACAGTGGTCTGACGGTCTGCATCAGGCGGTGGAAGCCAAGGAAGGCATTTCCATCAAGCAGGAGACGACAACGCTGGCTACCATTACATACCAGAACTTCTTCCGTCTGTACAACAAGCTGGCCGGCATGACCGGTACTGCGAAGACAGAGGAAGAGGAATTCCTGGAAATCTACAACATGTATGTATTTGAGATCCCGACCAACAAACCGGTCAAGAGGATCGATTATCCGGATGCGATCTACGGCACAAAGAAAGCAAAATTCGAAGCGCTTGTGGACGAAGTGCAGGAACGGCATGAAGCCGGTCAGCCAGTGCTCGTCGGTACCATTGCCGTAGAAACTTCCGAGCTGATCTCGGCAATGCTGAAGAAGAGAAAGATCCGTCACGAAGTGCTGAACGCGAAGAACCACGCCCGTGAAGCGGAGATCATCGCCAAGGCAGGCCAGAAGGGATCGGTCACGATCGCTACCAACATGGCCGGCCGAGGAACCGATATCAAACTTGGTGAAGGCGTCAGGGAACTGGGCGGACTGTGTGTCCTTGGTTCCGAACGTCATGAATCCAGGCGTATCGACAACCAGCTGAGAGGACGTTCCGGCCGTCAGGGAGATCCGGGTATGTCCCGTTTCTATGTATCCGTACAGGATGACCTTATGATCCGGTTCGGATCAGAGCGTCTGGAAGGCCTGTTTGCCGGACTGGGTGACCAGGTGGTGGAATCCAAGACAGTTACCAAGTCCATTACCAGCGCGCAGAGACGTGTCGAAGGCGTCAACTTTGATGCCCGTAAACAGCTCCTGCAGTATGATGATGTCATGCGCCAGCAGCGTGAGATCATGTATGACCAGAGAAACTTCATCCTTGAGAATGAAGATGTCCATTCCGTTATTTACAGCATGTTCCAGAAAGTGATCAGTGACACGGTCGCTTCCCATATTGATTTTGATTCCAGAAATCAGGAAGTCGATGCGGAAGGACTGGCAGAAGCGCTGAAGAACATGGGCATGCAGGGAGTATCGGCGGATGACCTGCGCGGAAAATCCAGGGAAGTTCTGAATGAGACCGTTCTTGAAAAGATCTGGGATCAGTACAATACGAAGATTGCTCCGGTCAAGGACAGGGTCCTCCGCATTGAAAAGGATATGTCCCTCAGGACGATCGACCGTGCATGGTCCAACCACATCGATGTCATGTCCAAACTGAGGGACGGCATCGGACTGCGTTCCTATGCCCAGGGAAATCCTCTGCAGGCATACGTCAATGAAGGCTATGAATTGTTCGAAAGCATGATGCGCACGATCTCCCAGGAAATCGTTGCCTTCTGCATGAATATGAAAGTCGGAGTACAAAACGAAGGAGAGTAACGATGGAACTGTTCGAAATGAGACAGAAGATCAAAGAGTGCCAGGGCAAATTGGAGCAGCTTGGCTCCTCTCTTTGACCTGGCCGGGAAGAAAAAACAGATTGAGGAAAACAATGAACTGATGGCCGCGGCGGACTTCTGGAGCGATCAGAAAAAAGCCCAGAAGATCATCCGTGAGACCAACCAGATGAAAGCACTGATCGATACGCATCAGGCATTATCCGATTCCGTTAATGACCTGAGTGAAGGTCTGTCAGATCTGGCATCTTCTTTTGATGAGGATCTGAATGAACTTCTGCAGGAAGAGTTTGCGGAAACGATGAAGAAGTTTGATGAATTCGAGATCCAGGTGCTTTTATCCGGACCGTACGACAATCACAATGCCCTGCTCGAGATCCATCCGGGTGCCGGCGGTACCGAAGCGATGGACTGGGCTTCCATGCTGTACAGGATGTACATGCGCTGGGCAGAAAGAAAAGGCTATAAGATCACGCTCCTGGACTACCAGGACGGTGAAGAAGCAGGTATGAAATCCTGTTCCGTACTGATCGAAGGACCGATGGCTTATGGTTATCTGAAGGCGGAGAACGGCGTGCACCGCCTGGTGCGCATTTCCCCGTTTGATTCCAACGCAAGAAGACATACTTCCTTTGCGTCAGTCGAGATCATGCCGCAGTTTGAAGATGATGTGGATATCGAGATCGATGAAAAGGATCTTGAAGTGGTGACTATGCGTTCTTCCGGCGCCGGCGGCCAGCATATCAACAAGACCGACAGTGCCGTACGCATGACGCATAAGCCGACGGGAATCGTCGTCTTCTGCCAGACGCAGCGTTCGCAGATCCAGAACCGCGAAGCCTGCATGAATATGCTGAAATCCAAGCTCCTGCAGATCCGCATCAAGGAAAATGAAGAACGTGCAGCAGCCATCAAGGGTGAAGTCAAGGCAAATGAATGGGGTTCACAGATCCGCTCCTATGTCTTCCATCCGTATTCGATGGTCAAGGATCTGAGAACCGGCTATGAAGTCGGCAATATCCAGGGCGTCATGGACGGCGATCTGGACGGATTTATCGACAGTTATCTGAGAAGTCAGATCACGCAGTAATATGGAGAAGATTCTGGAATATACAGTATCGGAAACAGATAACGGCCTTACGATCAAGGCCGTTTTATCGCGGCGTATGGGATTGTCAAGACATGAGATCTCCCGGCTGAAATTCATGTATGACGGGATATTGCTGAACGAATGTCCGGTGCGGGTGACGCAGAAGGTCATGCCGCATGATATCATCCGGCTGCGTTTTTCGGATCCTTCCGATGCTGTGTCTGACCGGACCGGCTCCATCCCGGATATCCTGTACGAAGATGAAGACCTGCTGGCGGTAAACAAACCGGCAGGCATTCCTTCCCATCCGTCCAAAGGACATGTATCCGATGATATGGGCAGTATAATCAAAGGATATTACAGGGAACCGCTGGTGATCCGTACAGCCGGCAGGCTGGATAAGGATGTATCGGGTATCATGATCTATGCTAAAAACCAGCCGGCGTCTGCCAGGCTTTCGAAACAACGCGAGGAAGGAATCCTGCGCAAGACGTACTGTGCCTTCGTGGGAGGAACACCGGATCCGCTTTCCGGCACGCTGGTTTACGGACTGCAGGATACAGAAGGATCTCCGAAAAGGATCTTTATCCCGGACGGAGACAGCTGCGTAACGGATTATGAAACGATCCGCTCAGGAGAGGCGTTTTCCAAAGTGCATGTACAGATCCGAACAGGGAGGACGCACCAGATCCGGGCAGGTTTTGCCGGAACCGGTCATCCGCTGCTCGGCGATGAACTGTACGGCGGGAGTACGGAGATGATCCATAGACCTGCGCTGCATTGTTTCAAGGTACAGCTGAAACAGCCGTTTACGGGAAATGATATCTGTGTTGAAGCACCTCTCCCCGATGATATGAAAGCCATAGAAAAAGCAGGGCTTGAGCCCTGCTGTCAGATCCAGTCTGAATAATAGAAACAGGAAGATTTGCCTTCCAGCCGGATACCGTCACGGAATCCGGTTTTTTGTCTGCGGAACAGTTCCATTCCTTCATCCACTTCGGCATTGAAGCGGATCTCTGCCGGCGCATCATCAATGTTTATGGCAAAGGTCAGCTGTCCTTTGCCGGAACGCCGGCGGAAGATCAGCTGTTTGTTCTGGATGTACTGCTGTACATAATCGCCTTCGGTAAAGACGGAATAGGCTTTCCGCATCTCGCACAGACGGGCGATATGATCGGTCAGTGCGTTCCACTGCGGATGTTCGATAGCCGGACGGAGCGCATAATCGGAAAATTTAGTGCGTTTTCCTTTCAGTCCCCATTCACTGCCGTAATAGATGCAGGGAATGCCGGGCATGGCGAACATCAGGTCATAGCACAGCGCGAGATCTTTTTCATCTTCCAGCATGCTGGCGAGACGGTCAACGTCATGGTTGTCCGCAAATGTAAGCAGATGCTTTCCGGTATACAGGCACCACGGGTCATGACCGAACTGACGGTTCAGGGAATAGCCGATCTCAAACATGTTTTTGGAATTCATGGAAGAATAGAGGCCTTTCCTGCATTCGTAATTGGTCACGCTGTCACAGCCGTTGTTCAGGAGGACATTGTAATCACCGCCGATCATTTCCCCGAGCAGGAAGAAGTCCGGATCAACAGTTTTGACATGATCCCTGAGCGCACGGAGAAAGCCGTGGTCGAGCAGATATGCGACATCCAGCCGCAGTCCGTCGATACCGAATTCATCGATCCACTGGTCGATGCAGCGGAACAGGTATTTACGTACCTCTTCATTCCACAGGTTCAGCTTGACCAGTTCATTGTGGCCTTCCCAGTTTTCATACCAGAAACCGTCTCTGTGATTATGATCATCAAAGTTGATGTGAAACCAGTCCTTATAGGGTGAATCCCATTTTCTGGCGATCACGTCCTGAAAGCCGGTGAAGCCGCGTCCGACGTGATTGAATACACCGTCCAGGATTACTTTGATGCTGTTGTCATGCAGGGCATCCGCAACCTCCCGGAAGTCGTCGTTCGTGCCGAGCCGGCAGTCGATCACCGTATAGTCCCTTGTATCGTAGCCGTGGCGGTCGCTCTGGAATACAGGACCGAAATAGACGGCGGTAATGCCGAGTTTTTTCAGATGCGGGATCCAGTCCAGTACCCGCCGGATACGGGGAACGGTAATGCCGTCATTCTCCTTCGGACATCCGCAGAGTCCGAGGGGATAAATATGATATAAGATTTCGTTGAAGTTCATAATTTTATATTTCCTTTCAGAAAGCAGCGCATCATTTCCGAGGTGAGGGAGGTGCCGTCGGCACCGGCGATCTCTTCGTCACGGGAAGCCCAGTGCGCTTCTTTGAGTTCTGTTTCATCCAGTTTGATTTCGGGGCTGATGGCCCGGCAGAAGAATCCGAAGAGCAGGGTGGAAGAAAATGACCAGGGCTGTGATTTGTAATATACGATATCCGTCACATCCAGGCCGGCTTCCTCTTTGACTTCCCTGCGGACGGTCTCTTCGATCGTTTCGCCGATCTCCGCAAAACCTGCGATGAGGGCATAGTGAGAATAAGCCCTGCCGGCATATTTCGTTACCAGGATCTTATCTTCGTACAGAACACCCACGATCACGGCAGGCATGATCTTCGGATAAACTTTTTCCCCGCACGAAGGGCAGTACATCGCGCGTTCTTTCAGGTCCTGTTTCATCCTTGTGCCGCAGACCCCGCAGTATCTGCTGGATCTGTACCATTTCCAGAGCTGCCATCCGGTCACTGCCGCGAAGCCGAGATGTTTCGGTGTATATGCACGGAAACTCCTGACGGGAAGGACACATCCTCCGGATACAGACAGATCCGCCAGGAAGAAAGATGTCTGGTCGATCGTAAACAGATATGTATAAAGATATGCGGGACCGGTATCCCGGTATCGGAAGAATGATCCGTCCTGTTTTGCCAAAAGACCTTCCTCGCTGAAGGAAAAGACGATATCATCCTCACCGGGATCATGCGGTTTATATTCGTTTCGGTAAATATGCGGGTAAATATCCTGTATCATAGGTACCCCCTTATATAAAAAACAGGCATGAATGCCCTAACAAATAAATTATGCCACAAAATATTTTTCTTGAGAAGACTGTACATTGATTTATTCCTTGCTATATTGAAAGTGTAAAGATAAAGTACCAGGAGGTACAACGTATGAAAAAGGTGCTACTCGAATACTAGTAACCGTTTCCATCAGAGATATGCAGAGATCTCGTTGGAAACGAGAGAAAAAAAGATTCAAAGCAGAAAGTGAAAGTCTGCATGAGGGCAGACCAATGGACAAATCAATCTGACAATTGAATAGCTTTACCAAATCAGCGAAAGCTGATATGAATGAAATGCAAATTTCTGAACATTAGAAGAAAAAAATGAATAGAGAAATCCCGGGTAGATATATCCGGGATTCTTTCTTTATAATAGAAAAAAAGGAGTATTCATAATGAGCAGATTTCCGAAAGAGTTTTTGTGGGGAGCTTCTTCTTCGGCTTTTCAGATCGAAGGCGGCTGGGACGAAGACGGAAAGGGCATGAGTGTTGCCGATTTCAATTCATTCAAGCGTTCAGACAAGCAGGCAGATACCAAAATTGCCAGTGATTTCTACCACCATGTGGAAGAAGATATTGCCCTGATGGCTGAGATGGGAATGCAGATATACCGTTTTTCCCTGTCCTGGAGCCGGATCATTCCGGACGGTGACGGGGAGATCAATGAACAGGGGCTTGCGTTCTATGACAAGGTGATCGACTGCCTGAAGGAACATGGCATACAGCCGTTTGTAACGCTGTATCATTTTGACCTGCCGTATGCGCTGGCAGAAAAGTACAATGGCTGGGAAGACCGCCGATGCGTGGATGCATTTGACCGTTTTGCCCGGGCATGTTTCAAACGATACGGTGACCGTGTCAAATACTGGCAGGTGATCAATGAACAGAATCTGATGATCCGGGTGGATGAAAGAATGAACATCACCGAACCGGATCCGTGGGAAGCTGACAGACAGCGGGCACAGATGGATTATCATATGTTCCTGGCGCATGCGCTGGCAGTAAGGGCATGCCATGAACTCGTTCCGGACGGAAAGATCGGCCCGGCTGTATCTTCGACCTGCACATATCCGCTGACGAACAAGCCGGAGGACGTATGGGCGGCGAAGATGAACGACTATATGAAAACAGTCTACTGCCTGGATATGCACTATTACGGAAAGTATTCCGGACTGTACATGCGGTATCTGAAAGAAAGGAATATCGTACCTGTCACGCAGCCGGGTGATGAAGAGATCCTGAAGGACGGCAGACCGGATTATATCGCTTTGAATTATTACCGGACATTGTGCGCAAGTTATCTGCCGGCAGATGATGAACATCCGGCAGGATCCCGTGCATACCGCGGCAACGAAGTCGACTTTGACCAGTACGGCTGGTGCCGGGATGAGCGCAACGAGAACCTGAAAGCCAGTGAATACGGCGCCCAGATCGATCCGATGGGACTAAGGATAGTACTGAATGATTATTACAGCCGCTATCATCTGCCGCTGCTCATAACGGAAAACGGACTGGGTATGGCAGATACCCTGACGGAAGACGGCAAAATACATGATGACTACCGGATCGATTATCTGCGTGCCCATATCCAGGCATGTGCGGACGCGATCGAAGACGGAGTGGATCTGATGGGGTATTCCCCATGGTCATTTGAAGATCTCCTTTCAAGCCATCAGGGCTTCCGCAAACGCTATGGATTTGTATATATCAACCGTGAGGATATGGATCTCAAAGATCTGGCCCGCATCCGCAAGGACTCCTTCTTCTGGTATCAGAAGGTGATCCGCACAAACGGGGAGGATCTTGACTGAATATCTGTCTCCTCAGACAATTCTTAAAAAAACTGAAAACAGTATGACCTTGATCATACTGCTTTTTCTTGTTCATAAGTCTTTACTGCCCGGGTTTCCTGTGAAATGTCAGTGCTGCGCAGAGAAGCGAACAGCCGGCAGCGAGCAGGGGCAGGAAAACGGGCGGAATAAACGACGGCAGGAAAGCGCCGAACATCGCTGCCGCAACGGCGTGATACATCAGCACAGACAGCTGGTACTGCTGAACGGCAGTGTTTGTTGTCTGGGAGATCCGAACAGCTTCCTTAAGGTCACTCAGACGGTTTCTGGTCAGGAGTACATCCGCATCATCCCGGTCGATGCCGGCACCGGCATTGATCGCGACCGCAGTCGAGGTATTTTTGCGCAGGTCACGCATTCTGCCGCCGGAAACCAGTGCGGTCAGGGAGCCGTCCTCTTCCAACCCGGCAAGCAGTTTTTGTTTCTGTTCTTTATCTGCATTATGGATCACGTTCTCCAGACGCAGTTTACCGGCAAGATATGCGGATTCACATGCTTCACCTTTTGTGAAGACCCTGATCTCCGTCTCGTTTTCCCGGGCAAAGGCAAGGAAGCTTTCCGCGTCTGTCAGGATCATCTTCCTGACAGCGATGATGCCGCACAATGACTGGCTGTCCAGGAAAAACAGGACCTGTTTTCCGTCTGCTTTCAGCTGTTCCGCTGTTTCTTTCCATTTATCAAAGGGAATACCTTCCGCTGTCATCTGATCTTCCTTCAGAACACGGAAATCCCTGTTCTGGCTTTTCCTTCTCCGGCGGTTGAACTGCCGGAAGGAACCGGCATCGACATGCACGATACTGCGGGTTTTCAGATAGCGGGCAACAGCTTTGCCGACCTGGTCTTCAGACTTGCTTTCCAGGGCGTAGGCTACATATTCCAGGCGGGAAGGATCATCCGGATCCGCCGGTATGAAATCCGTCACTGTATATGCCCGGCTTGTCAGGGCATCATCCTGATCGATGACAAATACATCTGTTTTGCCGAGACTTTCAAGTGCCTGCACACTGCGGAAAAGGATATGTTTTTCAGCAGCGCTGCGGGCATTCTGCAGAACCGTATTGGCAGTGGCCTGCGAAAATGACAGAAGCGTTTCCGCACACAGAACGGATAATCCGGTACAGACTGCCGCAGTCATGTCAGGACGGATCATATACCATCCTGCAAGCGCAGCTGCGGCGCCGGCGATCATATAAAACGGAAGTGTTTTTCCGATGGTCTTCAGCGGGGAAGGGAAAGCACGGTCATTTGCGGTATTTTCCGCAAACAGGGCAAAATGCATGGCGGCGGTGTCGCTGCCGGTGTGTTCCGCCCGGATCTTGACGGATCCGCTGATGCATTTACTGCCGGCATAGACGGGTGAACCTTCTTTTTTTCTGACCGGTGTATTATTGCCCGTCAGGGCGGATTCATCCATCTCGCAGCTGCCGGAGAGAACGGTTCCGTCTACCGGTGAGATCTGTGTCGGACGCAGGATCAGGAGTTCATTTTCCCGGATATCTTCGAGGTGACGCATTTCCTCTGTATGTCCTTCATATACCAGGGCATCTGCCGGCAGGCGGGAGCTGCTTGTCTCAAAGACACTGCGGGAAATGTTTTTTTCCTGTTTTCCGCATATCTGTTCCGTCAGTTCAAAGACCAGCAGGATCACTGCGGCATACAGGAAATAATATGCCGGATTACCGCCGCTGATCCAGCGGATGAGGCCGCCGGTCAAGCTGCAGAGGAAAATGATGAGTTTGAGAATATACGGATATGGGTACGCGGCAAGTCTGCCGGTATATTTTTGGAGGACGCTGCGGGAAAGAAAAAGAGTTGCACACAATACCAGCAGGGAAAGAAGAGGAGACAGTGAAAACAGGGCACAGACCAGCAGGAGGAATGTCCCTCCCGCCAGAAACATGAGGGGCTTGTCATCGGAGGTCTCTTCATCTTCGGATGTCCGGATAAATGATTGGGAAGCACTGTGAACTTCGTAGCCGGTCCTTCCGGCTGCTTCCCGGATCTCTGCCCGGGTGATCTTTTCCTCGTCGAATACGACCTGCATCGTGCCGGAAAGGATATCGATCTCAGCGGATTCAATGCCTTCCAAGGCCCGTACGGCGCGCAGGATGGTATCTGCGCTTGTCTGCAGATGCAGGTTGGTGACCACAAATGTTGCGGATGCTCTCTTCATAATAAGAAAATTGTACTTCAAAACAGCCCGGGAAAAAACAGAAAAACAAAAACAGACGCTGTGAAAGGGGTTAAATACAGGAAAAATAGTCCGGTTATGGTTATAATAGTCAATAGGGTTTACGGTTTTCAGAAATGAATGCCGTTGAAAGGAGTTAGCGGACATATTGTCCGTATCAAAGACAATGGAAGTAAAAGAAAGAATCGCACGTCTGCGTGCACTGATGAAGGCAAAGAATATCGATGTTTATTATATTCCGAACGGGGATGACCATCTCTCGGACGAATATACGGCAGATTACTTCAAATGCAAATCATGGATGTCGGGGTTTTCCGGGGAATCCGGATGCACGATCGTTACTGAGAAGTTTGCCGGACTCTGGACGGACGGCAGATATTTTACGCAGGCGGAAGATGAACTGAAAGGAACCGGTGTAGAGCTGATGCGGATGCGTCAGGAAGGCGTACCGGATCCCCTGGATTTTCTGGTTTCGGAAACACCGGAAAACGGTGTGCTCGGTTTTGACGGGAAAGTCGTATCGGTTTCTGCCGCAAAGCATCTGGCAAAGCAGCTGGCGGAAAAGAACGCCGTGATCAAAATGGATGAAGATCTTGCCGGCATGGTATGGGGAGATGAAAGGCCGCCGATGCCGAAGGAAAAGATCTTTGTGCTGGCTAAAAAATATACCGGTGAATCCGCAGAGGAGAGGATTGCCCGCGTACGTGAAGAAATGAAGAAAAACGGGGCTGATGTGCTGATCCTGACGGCACTGGAAGACCCGTGCTGGATGCTGAATATCAGAGGAAATGACATCGAATGCACACCGGTCGTCTATGCTTTTGCGATGGTGACGATGCGGAAGGTATACTACTATGCCGATGCGGTAAAGATCACGCCTAAGACAGGAAAATACCTGGCTGATGCAGGCGTTACGGTCAAACCGTACAACGGTCTGGAGAAAGACCTGAAGAAACTGAAAAACAAAACAATCTGGGCAAATCTGAGACAGCTGAATGCCTATCTCGAATCACTGATCGATGCGTCCAATACCATAAAGAACGCACCTTCTCCTGTCGGAATGTTCCGGGCAGTCAAGAACAAGACGGAAATGAAATGCCTGCGCAACGCCCATGTCAAGGACGGCGTTGCCATGGTCAGATTCATCAAATGGGTGAAGGAGAATATCGGCAGGATCCCGATGAGCGAGATCAGCGCGGAGGATCATCTCTATGCTTTGAGAGCGGAAAGAAAGGATTATATCGAACCGTCCTTCCCGACCATTTCCGCCTATAAGGGAAACGCAGCCATGATGCATTACAGCGCTTCCCCGGAAACCAATGCACAGCTGTCGCCGGAAGGCTTCCTGCTGGTGGATTCCGGCGGAACCTATAAAGACGGAACGACGGATATTACCCGCACCATCGCACTCGGACCGCTGAGTGATGATGAAAAACGGTATTATACGCTTGTCCTGAAAGGACATCTTGACCTGGCAAATGCGCGTTTCCTGTACGGTACGACCGGACAGAATCTGGATATCCTGGCGCGGGGACCGCTGTGGAATATCGATATCGATTACCAGTGCGGCACAGGACACGGCGTAGGCCATGTGCTCAGCGTCCATGAAGGTCCGCAGAGTGTCGGATGGGGCTTTACACGGATGCGTCCGGCCGTGAAGCTCGAAGAAGGCATGATCGTCACGGATGAACCGGGCGTATATCTGCCGCGGGAACTCGGTGTCCGCATCGAGAACGAACTGCTCGTCAGAAAAGGCACGAAGAATTTCTACGGCCAGTTCATGTACTTTGAAAATGTAACGTATTGTCCGTATGAACCGGATGCGATCGACGTGAGTCTTCTGAATGAAGATGAGATCCGTCAGATCAATGAATACCATTCAGCGGTATACGATATCCTGAGCCCGTATCTGGATGCGCAGGATCAGGAATGGTTAAAGAAAGAAACAAGGCGGATCGGAAAATGAAATTTGTATCCTGGAATGTAAACGGACTGCGGGCCTGCATGAAGAAAGGCTTTGCGGAATTTTTCCGGGAAGCGGATGCGGATTTCTTTGCCCTGCAGGAAACGAAGATGCAGCCGGATCAGATGGAAGAAGCCATGCATTTTGACGGCTACCGGGAGTACATGAACAGCGCGGAAAAGAAAGGTTATTCCGGCACGCTGATCTATACCCGGCATGAACCGCTGTCTGTTTCCTATGAGATCGAAGGCGATGTCACGAAAGAAGGCAGGGTTATCACGCTGGAATATCCGGAGTTCTGGTTTGTCTGTGCCTATGTTCCCAATTCCAAGGACGGACTGAAGAGACTGGATTACCGGATGGAATGGGAGGAGATGCTGAAGAAGCATCTGTCTGCCCTCGATCAGATCAAGCCTGTCATCTACACCGGGGATCTCAACGTCGCACATGAGGAGATCGATATCCGCAATCCCCAGGCCAACCGCAGAAATGCCGGCTTTACGGATGAGGAAAGGGAAAAGTTCTCCCGTCTGCTGGATGCGGGATTTAAGGATACATTCCGTGAACTGTATCCGGAAAAGGTGCAGTATTCCTGGTGGAGTTACCGGTTTAAGGCAAGGGAGAGAAATGCCGGATGGAGGATTGATTATTTTGTCGTATCAGATCGATTAATGGATGCCGTAAGGAAATCGTCCATTCATGACCAGGTGCAGGGTTCGGATCATTGTCCCATATCATTGGAGATTGATCTGTCCCTGTAGTATAATAAAAATTGTATTTGTGGAGGAAATATCATGGATATTAAAGAGATGGTTGCGGGATACCGGACAGATCTGCTGACAAAACTGGAAAAACTGGTTGCGGTCAACAGTGAGGAAGGGACACCGACGGAAACTGCCCCGTTCGGGGAAGGCCCGAAAAAAGCACTCACTACAGCTCTTGAAATAATGAAAGAAGACGGATTCAAGACAGTCAATCTGGATAATTATATCGGCTATGCGGAAATGGGTGCAGGTGAACAGGTAATCGGCGTGATCGGCCATCTGGATATCGTTCCGGCCAAGAAGGAAGACGGCTGGGATACCGACCCGTTTGTCATGACGGAAAAAGACGGGAAGCTGTTCGGCAGAGGCGTTTCGGATGACAAGGGCGCCGTCGTTGCCAGCATGATCGCCATGAAGGTCATCCGTGACCTTGGTGTGGATGTAAACAAACGCGTCCGTCTGATCATGGGGACAAACGAAGAGACAGGCTCCAGATGTCTGAAGTACTATGTGGAAAAGGAAGGCTCCGTAGACCTCGGATTTACACCGGACGGGGAATTCCCGGGCGTACATGGTGAAAAGGGCATGGTCGGCGCGCAGTACCAGTCCAAGAAGACCGGTATCCGGGATATTTACGGCGGAACCGCAAGAAATATCGTATGCCGTGACTGCACGATCGTGATCGACAATAATACATTCTCCAAGAAGAAACTGGAAGATTATTTCTATAACAATGAACTGACTTATGACATTGAGGATCTCGGTGATACCGTAAAGATCCATGTACAGGGTGTGGCAGCGCATGCAAGCACGCCGCAGCTCGGTGTGAACGCGATCTCCCATCTGATGACAGCGCTGAAGAACGCCGGCTACCAGGATCCGTTCGTGGATTTCTACGTATCCCATTTCGGAACCGATACAGACGGCAAGGGAATCGGTGTGAAATGCTCCGATCATTACGGTGCCCTGACCCTGAACAACGGCGTGATCTCCATGCAGGACGGCGTCATTACAGGAAGTATCGATATCCGTTATCCGGTCACATACAACAGCCGGGCGATCCTGAAGATGATGGCTGATCATATGGAAGATGACGGCGGTGTCATTACGATCCGCGGTACGGGCGAACCGCTGTTCTTCCCGGCAGATTCACCGCTTGTCGAGTCGCTGCTGGAAGCGTATCAGGAAGTGACAGGCGATATGGAGACCCAGCCGATGACTATGGGCGGCGGCACATATGCCAAGGGAATCGAAAACACGATCGCCTTCGGATGTGCATTCCCGGGATATGATTATCATATCCATGACGCAAATGAATGGGTTACCGAGGAGATGCTGCTGAAACAGGCAGAGATCTACGTACATGCCATTCTGAAACTTCTCAAAGTATAGTGTTCCTGTGAGGAACACTTTTTCTTTGGAAAAGAGAATGAAGGCCGGCGTTTGAATGCTATAATAGGAACGATGAAAAAAGCGGCGATTTTATACGATTTTGACAAAACTCTCTGCACAAAGGATATGCAGGAATACAGTCTGATCCCGAGACTGGGGTATACCGATCCCGGTGAATTCTGGAAAGAAGTGTCAGCGCTCACCAGGGAGAACAAGATGGATTCCATCAGTTCCTATCTGTATATGCTGCAGAGAAAATTTACCGAGCATGGAAACCCGCTGAAGAAAGATGCTTTTGCGGATCTCGGAAAAGATATCGAGCTTTATCCGGGCGTCAGCACATGGTTTCAGCGGATCAATGATTACGGAAAAAAAGCAGGACTGGAAGTGGAACACTACATCATTTCCAGCGGTATGGCAGAGATCATCGAAGGTGTGCCTGTCAGCCATGAATTCCGGAAGATCTACGCATGCCGGTATTATTATGATGAAGAGGGTATTGCCAGGTGGCCTGCCCAGGTCGTAAACTACACAACGAAAACACAGTATATATTCCGCATCAACAAGCAGGTACTCGATGAGAATGATGATGCGGGGCTGAATGAGTATGTGGAGCACAAAGACCGTCCGGTGCCGTTTACCAGGATGATCTACATCGCGGACGGGATTACGGATATCCCGTGCATGAGGCTTGTGAAGGAATACGGCGGGAAGTCCATTGCCGTGTATAACCCGGCATCAGACAAAGCAAAAGGTATTGCGGAAAAACTGATCCGTGACGGACGTGTCAATTACATGGCAAAAGCGGATTATTCCGAAGGCAGTGAAATGGAAAAGACGATGCATATGATCCTGGATCACATGCAGAAAGATGCAGTGCTGGAAGAAATTGAGGGTAAGATTCGATGACCATTAAGAAAGCAGATTTTAAATTTGATCTCAGGGATCCTATGATCAAGATCCTCACAGCCCTGTTTCTGTTCATAACAGTCGGAACAGGCTTCTCCGCATGCCGCTTCGGCAGGGGAGGAAAAACACGTGTGGAACTGGATGCAGTCTATACATTTGACGCGGCAGGCGAAGTCACGTCTCCCATGCAGAGTGAATTCACGGAAGGCGTTACCGGGAAGCTGGAAGAAAAGCTGACTGTGGACGGGAGATTCAAGGTTTTCAGGACTCATGAAGCAGGTGTCAACGCTTCCGCTGAGGAGAGGGCAAAAAAGGTCAATGAAGATAAACCGGATATCCTTCTCAGCATCACGACCGGATACGATCCGGATTTCACCGCTTCCGGGACCCTGATCTATCCGGATATACCTTCTTCCGAACAGAATGAAGCAAGCCTGAAGATAGCCGGGTTTCTGCAGGAAAACATGAAGGCCGGTGACTGGAGCGCCGATGTGCGGTATCTGTACTACAAACCGTTTGAAAATGACCAGTACCAGATCATGCGTACGGAGACTTCGGATACGGAAGAATACGATTATGAGACATGGACGATACTGGAAAAAACCCGTGTACCGGCTGTGGTTGTCGAACAGATCCATCTCAGCAACGCGTCTGATTCCCAGCGGTGGTCCAACGAGGAAGGCTATGAAACGATAGCTGAACAGTATTACCAGGCAATCCTGGAATACTTCGGAATGAAAGATACAAGGAAGGATGTGCAGGAATAACGCACATCTTTTTTGTGTTATACTGAAATCATGAAAAAGGAAATATATGCGGGTACATATACCGCGAAAAACAGTGAAGGAATCTATGCGTTCTCTTTTGATGAGGGAAAGCTTTCCGATGTACGGCTGCACGCAAAGATCAGAAATCCGAAATACATCGCCGTCAGGGATGATCTGATCATTACGGCAGGGGATTTTGAGAACGGCTCCGGTGTAGCCCTTGTGGATATGGAAGGGAATATCATTGACCGGATCGCGTATGAATCGCGTACATCCTGCTATGTTACGGAAAAAGACGGCCGTATCTATACAGCGAATTATCATGAAGGAACATTTACCGTCCTGGAACTGCAGGACAGGCATCTGAAACTGGTTCAGACTGTCCGGATCCGCGACGGTGCCGGCTGTCATCAGGTGCTTCTGTGGAAAGACAGGATACTGGTGCCGTGTCTGTTCCTGGACCGTGTCATGATCTATGATCAGAATCTGAAGCGTCTCGGCAGCATTCATTTCAACCAGGGTGTCGGCCCGCGTCATGGAATCTTTTCCGAAGACGGGGAATACCTGTATCTGGTATCCGAGCTCAGCAATGAACTGTTCGTGA
>CADBPK010000009.1 GCA_902796465.1 uncultured Erysipelotrichaceae bacterium
GCGAACCCACTTTTTTCATGGCTTTCTTTTCTCCTCGCAAAATCCTGAGTTGTCGCGCTGACATCCAAATCACAGCCACAACCCGCCATTATCCAAATCACTAACTCAACCCTATCGCAAAAACATCTAAACCGGCCACTCAACCCGGCGACATCTAAATGGCCTACTCAACCCTCCGGCAGAAGCGATTGATATGTTCTGACAGAGCGATTTTTGCGGTCAAATCAGCTCGCTGCCACTGACGGTCAAACACCCGAAAAGCCCGGAAATACGGCGCTTTTTCGGCTGTCAGTCTTTGATGCGTGACATCAATACTACCGTCTCAACGTGTACACTCTGCGGGAACATGTCAAACGGCGTCACCTTTTCAAGATGATATCCTTTTTCAGCCATGATCTTTACATCACGCGCCAGTGTGGCAGGATCACAGGACACGTAGACCAGACGTTCCGGCGCAATCTTTTCAATCGCATTCAATGTTTCTTTTGAACAGCCTTTGCGCGGCGGATCCACGATGACGACATCCGCTTTGATCTTTGATCTGATAACAGCCTGCGCCCCCTGTCCGGCATCCATGTTCAAAAACTGAATATTCCTGACCTGATTCATTTCCGCATTCTTTTCGGCATCCTTCACGGCATCACCGACAACTTCTATGCCATATACCTTTTTTGCCCGGGAAGCCGCAATAATGCCGATGGTCCCGGTGCCGCAGTACAGGTCTATCACGGTTTCCTTTCCGCTCAGCTGTGCGTATTCCAGTGCAGTCTCATACAGCAGCGGTGTCGTATACGGATTGATCTGGAAAAAGGATCTGGCACTGATCCTGAATCTGCATCCCAGCAGGATCTCTTCGATATATAACTCGCCATGGAGAAGATACTGTTTTCCGTCAAGGATCACATTATCTTCCCGTTTATTAAGTATGGCAGAAACGCTTCTGACTGCCGGATACTGACGGACGATCCTCTCTGTCAGTTTTTCCAGACCGGGATCCGGATATTTCCGGACCACGAAAACGACCATGACCTGACCGGTATTATGGGCATGCTTGACAAGCACATGACGCATGACGTTTCCAAGGCGGTATTTTTGTATAAGCTCCTTGATATACATCGTCAGTTCATTGGAAAGATCCGTCTGAACGGCGCAGTTCTCATAATCGATGATGTCATTGCTGTGGAGGCGGTAGAAACCCATGCGGATCTTCCCGTCCTTCTGCTGGACGGGGACCTGCACCTTATTGCGGTAATTCCGGAACGGCTCCGCGGTCCTTACCGGATCCGGTACGATATCCAGCCCCGCATTGTTTTTAAAGCAGAGGCGGACCTTTTCCCTTTTGAACCGTTCCTGTTCCTCATGGTCCATATGCTGGAGCTGGCATCCCCCGCACAGACGGTACACGGAACATACCGGATCACACCGGTGCGGTGATCTCTTCAGTATGCGGATCACCCTGCCGTAACCGTAGTTTTTCTTAAGAGCCGTAATGCCGATCTCTGCTTCTTCCCCTTCAAGAAGACCCGGGACGAACAGCACAAAAGAACCGATGCGGACTACGCCTGCACCGTCTTCACTGTAGCCTGTGCATGTTACGGTATAAACTTCATTCTTTTCCATAGTTCTGAAAAAGGGCTTTTTCAGCCCTTATTGCTCCTGATTATTTTCTTCTGTTTCTTCCGGAAGCTCTTCGCCGCCGCCGACTTCAACTTCTCCGGCTTCTTCCTGCTTGGCAGCCTCTTCCGCCGCCTGACGTTCAGCCGCTTCTTTTCTCAGGCGTTCTGCCAGCTTCGCGTTCTTCGGCTCGCTGACGACCTGTTTTTTCGGCTTTTTCATCGCAGAATTCTTTTCCTCGATCACATATACAAATGCATCGGAATCACGGTTCTCCGCAAGATTGTAGACATGGATCTCCAGATCATACATCTTTTTCCCGTCAGCCTGTGTGAAATATACATCCGGATTCAGTACTGCCGATACCGCAGTATAGATCTCATCTGCTTTGCCTTTTGCGTATTCCGCGTCAGCGTCATCCTTGACGTCTGCGTAGATACGGAGCGTCGCTGTTGTCATTGTTGCATTTCCCGATTCAACGCCTTCAATTCCCTTCACCGCTTCCGAGATCTGTCCGATCTGTTCTGTCGTGATCGCCGGATCCAGATCACCTGCATACCGGGATCCGAATACCGGTTTGCTGGAATCTCTGGAAGAGGTATAAAGGATGTAACCCATCACGGCAAAAGGTGCCAGGATCAGGGCTACGCAGATCCAGAATAATGTTATTGTACCGGCACGGCTTTTCGGCCGGCTTACTCGTTTTACGCTTTTATTTGCCATATGCTACCCCGCATGCTTTATTCTAC
>CADBPK010000010.1 GCA_902796465.1 uncultured Erysipelotrichaceae bacterium
ACAAGTTCCCGCTTACTGGCGCAGGTATGAATTAGTAGTTTCATTTCCTCGTGCCATGTGGAGACGGTATGCTGCCTGCACCGCCAAAGGACAGTAAACACCTAAAACACCATTAAATGGATCTGCAAAGCAAGGGTTTTGCCGTATTGATTTAGCAAGAAGAGGAAAATGCAACTTCAGGTAGCGGAAAGGCAAACAGAGGTTGGTGGAAAAAGCGAGGCTCAGGCGCTACATTCCCTGTAGAAGGAGGATGATATTATGAGTTTTGGAAAAAACCTGCAGACGCTTCGAAAGAAAAATCAGCTCTCACAGGAATCGCTGGCAGACATGCTGGGTGTAAGCAGACAGGCTGTGTCAAAATGGGAACTGGACGAAGGGTATCCGGAAGTAGACAAACTTCTGATCCTGTCTAAAAAGCTGAATGTTTCTCTGGACAGCTTGCTGCTGGGAGAAAACACTCCGACAGTTTCCGAAAACGGTAAACCTTCGGACACGATCAGGATCATCTCACCGAATGAAGGGATGATCATCAATGCTTCAAAGGTAACCCGTTCGCAGCAGTACAAATGTGGCAAAAACAGCCCAAAATACGCACTGTATGCATCGGATGGGCATAATACGTCATTTTCCCAGAATACGCTTCTGGCCTGGTATAGGAATCTTGACGACATAACAAGAGAGATCGCCGAAATACAGAATGCATTGAACGCCGGGACTGCATCTTATACTCTGCAGTACAGCGTAAAGTGTAAACAAAACCTGTTCAGGACAATAGAGGACTGATCAGACATCTCCATTTTACTGATATGGGAGAAACACTTCCTGTGCGAATATAAGCCGATGTCCGGATCATTTCTGAATGAACATCGGTTTTTATTATGGATATAATAAACTGAGGAGGACGAAATTATGCAGTTCATAATTAAAGCACTTGACGGTGAAGGCATGCTTGAAAAGAGGATGGAAGTACGTCCGGCACATCTGGAAGGAATGAAAAAGATGAATTCCCATATTATCCTGGCCGGGGGAATCCTGGATGAAGAAGGGAAGATGAAAGGATCCCTGCTTGTGGTTGAATTCAGCAGCCGTGAAGAAGTGGATGAATACCTGGCCAATGAACCCTATGTAAAGGCAAATGTCTGGCAGACCATAGAAGTCGAACAGATGAATGTTGTCATACTCAATTCCCGTCCCTGATACCGCATCAGCGAAATATTCAGGAATCTGCAGGATCATTACTGCAGTTCTGTCTGCATGAAGACCAATATACCAAATAAAACTGATTTGATTATGATCATTCAGGATCAACTGGAGAACAGAAATATGATCAGAAATATCCGGATTGAGGATGCTCAGGCTCTGGAAAATATATGCAGAACCTCTTTGGGGCATGAAACGACAGCTGCTCTGCTCACACAGCGCATACAGGAATTATCAGAAGATCCATTCTACTATATCGCAGTATTTGAAGATGATATCACAAACCAGGTCCTTGGATTCATCCAGGCGGAAAGATACAACCTGCTGTACGGCGGTAATGGATGGAATGTCATCGCCCTGGCTGTTTCGGAAACTGCTCAGAATCAGGGAATCGGGAAGCAGCTGCTTACGTCATTGGAAAAACTGGCAGCCCGGGAAAGCTATACTTTCGTGCGCCTGAACTGCAACACTATCCGGACCGAAGCGCATATGTTCTATGAGCGTATGGGATATGTATGTGACAAAACACAAAAACGTTTTATTAAGGCGATCGGGCAATAATATAATCTCCTGTTTGCCGGGATGACTGGCCGTAAATAAAACCGTAAAAAAAGTTTAACAACTTCTCTTGAAAACAGTTATTAATTGCTTTAGCCTTTTCTCAGGGCGTCCAGATCTTACCTGAGAGGAGGCTTTTATATTAAATCCGGAACAATTGCACAGAATATACGCAGACAGGTAAACGGACAACTATCCGCAAGGTCAGAACTGCAGGAAAAAAGATCAGACCGAAGTATTCATTATCTTCATTGAAGATATGGGAACACTGAAGGTTCTGATCGGTGAGTAGGTAAATATGAAACTTGTATTCATAATCGGCGACGCTGCTGTCGGGAAAATGACAGTCGGCCAGGAATTGATGAAAATAACGGATCTGAGACTTTTTCACAATCACATGACCATTGAACCTGTGATTGAGATTTTCGGCAGATACGACGGGAAGACCATCTCGGAAATACGCGATGTTGTTTTCAGAAACTATGCCGCATCCGGTAACTATGGAATGATCTTCACCCTTATGATGGATTTTGATCTGCCGTCGGAATGGGAATATCTGGAACATGTCAAAGAAATATTCGAACCCTACGGAACGGAATTTTACTATGTTGAGCTGATTGCGCCGCAGGAAATCAGACTGAAGAGAAATATTACCGGGAACAGACTGAAGAATAAGGCTTCCAAAAGAGATATTGAGATCTCAAATCAGCGTCTGATCAAAGATGATCAGAATCACAGATGTGTCAGTTATGAAGGTGAGATCACTTTTGACAACTACCTCAGGATCGATAATTCGGAAAAAGAACCTGATGAGGTCGCGGAAATCATAAAAGACACTTTTAAACTATAAAACCGGCACGCAGCTTAACCGGTATCAGGAAATATCACGGAAAGGAATTGATCATGACAGCAGA
>CADBPK010000011.1 GCA_902796465.1 uncultured Erysipelotrichaceae bacterium
AGACGGATATCATCTTTGTTTTTCATAATTTCCTCCGTAAAGCTTTTCATAGAATTCCTGATAGCTTGTTTCAAATATTACACCGTCATAAATGCCTCCATACTGGAGAAGCAGGTGATTTTTTTTCTTCTGCGGCATTTTTACAGAGCCGGAAAAGATCGTCTGCAGATCATTCAGACGGTCATAATTCAAAGCGATTTTCATCTGAAGTCTGGACATCAGGCGGTATGGCATACTGTCTCCGCCTGTTGCGAAAATCACTACATGCAAGTGCGTGAGAGGTGCCTGGTCCAATACACGGAACAGATCATCTTTCCGCATCGGATCACTCTCCAGCAGATGTGCCGTATCGGTAATAACCAGCCATGTATGATCACTGCCCCTGTTTCTGAGTTTCTTCAGCAGATGATGGATATGATCTGATTCATCCGTGAAATAATGAAATACATTTTCCTGCGAAGGAATTGTACCTTTGAGGTAATAATCATCAAGAATATATACCGGGTCAGTTTTACCTCTTCCATCCAGAATCGCTGACAGTACAGTATAAAAGGCATTCATCCTTTCTTCCGGATCCATCGTGAATATTCCTGTTGTAAACAGACTTTTTTCGGACAGATCTATCATTGGCTGCTGATGCCTGAGATAATCATCTGTCTGTCCGATGTTCATATGGTTTTTAACTGCCATTTTCCGATAAGGTTTTGACTCAAGCGTTTTCATCCATATTGGATAACACGGTTCGGAAGGCATGGCATTTAACAGATGAATAATCTGTTCTGCCTGTGTTTCCCCTTCTTCCTCTTCATCCGCATATGTACCGGTTATCCGTCCGCTGGGTTCAAGAATTTTAACATTCCTTGCTGTTTTTTCTGCTTTTATGCTTGTATATGCAGACTGCCCGAAAAAAAGGGAATTGTCCCGCAGAAGATAAAATTGTCCGCTCCTCTCAATATATGCCGCATCCGGATGGTGGATTACTTCTATGGAATCCTGACGCTCTGCCACTTTCAGACTTATTTTAAACCGGCTGTTCGCCCAGATCTGATCGTTGACAATGCCAGCCGGTTTTTGGGTTGAGAGAATGAGATGGAAACCAAGACTTCTGCCTATCCTGGAAATAGAAAGCAGCTGTTCGAGAAAATCCGGTACTTCCTGTTTCAGTTCTGCGAATTCATCTACGATGATGATCAGATCGGGGAGATAAGGTAGCCCTGTTTCGGCTTTCCAGCAAGACTGGTAGACATGAAGATCCATTACAGGTTTTCTGATGATTTTGCTCATGGAATTCAGAAGTCTTTCACGTCGTTTGATTTCCAGCTCGAGAGAACTTGTCGCTTTTTGGATCATTCTCGCTTCCAGATTGTCCAGTGTATTTGCAATATGCGGTATACCATTGGGGCCGGAAAGCATCTGCAGCATTCCTCCTCCCTTGAAATCTATCAGCAGAAACTGTACTTCCCGCGGTGAATAACGTACAGAGATCGATAAGATCATTGTGATCAGAAGTTCACTTTTCCCGCTTCCCGTCATACCGGCAATCAGTCCGTGCGGTCCGTGATAACCATCATGCAGGTCCAGAACAATTTCTTTTTGATTTTTATCCCTGCCGAGTAAGGCATAAAGATGATCTTTTGCGCGGTATCTGTTCCAGTTTTCCGAAACAGGTATTTCCCGGACTGAACTGATTTCAAGGAGATCATAGAAAGTCAGAGTATCCGGTCCTCTTTGACTGAAGGCATCAAGCTGATGCAGAAACAAGGCAGACAGATCGATCTTAAGACCGGCAAGATAGATATTCTGTAAACTGTATTCTTTTTGATCAGCATAATCAATTACGCGTTTGTCAGCTGCATCGATTAGCATATCTGCCCCATCAACTGTTTGTTCCGCAATATTATAAAAAAAGCAGAAACCTTCTTCCGGAACATGTTCGATCAGTTTCTCATTTGTTACGAAGTATATTAATTCATATTCATCTTTCTGCACGGTCATTTCAATTTGTGCGGTATCATCTTCTGAAAAGGCAATACTGCGCAAATCCGCTGATATGAAGCAATCCGGATCATTCAGAAGATACTGATGTCTGTGAAACCAGGTTTCTTCGGTAAAATAGATGATACGTCGTTTTCTGTTTCCGAAAAAGACGTTCTGATACAGTAAAGAAGACAGAAATGATTCTTTGGGATCATCCCTTATGATGAGCCTTTTGTATTGCTTTGAAGAAAACAAAAACGGAATCACCCTTTCCTGATTGATTCTTTGATGAAATACATCGAGTATTTTGTGAAGATCCCGGTCATAGCGCCGTAAGGTAAATCTTTCCGTCAGTTCTGTTTCCGGTATTGTAAGGATATTACCCAGAAAAAACACAGCGTCGTCCTGCGGCAGGATACGGAACTGGGGAAAAACATTACGGGAAAGAAGTGCTGAAATATGATCAGTGGACGGGAAGCAGTCATTGCAGGCCGAAAGAAGATGTTCATAATAATCATCTGCTTCCGCCAGTACTTCCTCCGTATAAATTTCATATTCATTGTTTCTTCTGCTTATTTTGTCGCGCATCTGTTTCTTTTCAGCATGGCGCTGCATCGGATACCAGAAAAGAGAGGAAATGATCATGACGGCAGGCAGCAGAAGCATAGGCAAAGAATCTGTCAGGGGTCTTCCGTTCATATAGTTTCTGTACGAATTGAACAGACCGACAGAAAGCGTTCCGAAGGACATGGTCAGCATCGGCCCGATCGTATATATCAATGGTGCTTTCTCGCTTGGATAAATCATGTCCGGCGGATGGATTTCCATGGCAAAAGGCTTGATCTCCGGAAGCCTGACAGTAATGATACGCGTGATGTATTTCCGGAAGGATAAAGGTTCAGAAACCGGACTGCGGTATATATTGAGACAGGAATGCACGATATTCATGCAGCTGTTGATCATCAGAAATTCTTCGTGAAAGATTATTTTCAGATTGTTACATTCAATGATATCCCCTGTTTTCAGACTTATTTTGTCTTTCAGAAAAATGCTGTTAACCGTAGTACAGTGATTCATACCTCTGATACAGATGAATTTTTCCTTGAGATTCATGATGATCTCATGCGGTCCGATATTATCATCCCGCAGGTAGATGTCATCTTCGATGCTGCTGCCGATAACGAGTACAGGCTGATCACATGTATATTTGTGAAATTCATCGTAACCGTCCTGAAATGCTCTGAAAAAACCTGCAGCTTTATGTTCTCCTTTACGGATATCAATTCTTGTGCCGTCAGCTATTTCCGTTCTGCCTTCGGCAGTAAAATCATGCGGTATTTTCAAACGGTAAACATCATTTACAAGATAAAAAATAAGCTGAGAACCGAAGAGATCTGCCGTCTCCCGGTTCTCTTTCAGAATGACTGTTTTGCAGGAAAAATCAGAAATCATTCTCATCAGCATTATTCTTCTTCCTCGGAAGGCACCATGATATGGCACTCAACCAGATGCTTTCTGTCTTTTGTTGATACCGTTACAACAGTATTGCCTTCCTGATATCCCTTCACGAGACCTGTATGATCGACAGAGGCAATGGATGGATCTTCACTGGTGAACTGAAGATCTTCGAATGAATAGCCCTCAGGAAGTCCTGTAATATGGATCGTTTCCTGTGTTCCTGCATAAACAATAAGAGAATAACGGTCCATAGATATCATTTTTGTCACGGCGATCCCGTCATAGTCAGTCTTCCGCATGCGGTCACCCCTGGTACATCTGTCAACGAAAACGAAATTTTCCAGATGCGTTTTCATACCGGGAAACAGAGGTGCATTATTCACATTCAGCAGGTTTATGCTTTTCCCGAATCCTTTTCTGCCCAGAAAGGAAGAAGCACTGTTCAGGCGCAGATTCAATATCCAGCCTGCATGGATATCTGCACAGACAAGTACATCAGGATTGCCGGCTGACATTTCTTCAGCTGCGTCAGGCGGGACAGCAGATGAACAGACGGAATGATTCCCGTCTTCATCAAACAGGTGCAGCACAGTTGATAATGTCATTGCAGCACCGGTCTGCAGGCCTGCATCCATCAATGTTTGATTCAGAAAATCAGCGCCGAAAAGAATATCTGCACTGACTTGTGCGGATGCTTTCATGACCGCATTCTGGTCGTTTGAAAAATCCCTGATGATCCGTGTTTTTCCATTCCGGATTTCAAAACCATATATATGTGTCTGTACAAGCTGCAATTCTGCCCTTCCCTGTGCGGAAAGAGAAAGCTGGAGCTTCATATTCAGATCCATCATAGGAGCTTCCGGCAGCGGTATCCGGATCCTGCAGAGCGGGATAACTGCTTCGGCCGTATCACCGTTCTGTGCAAAAACCTTCTGAAACAGATCCGGTACGGACTTGATATTTACATCTTTCAGATCCGGATACATGGTACGCTGCACAGCGGTATGCATGCCCGCGTATTCTTCTGTCTGGAAAGACAATTTAAAGTAAGCGTCTTCCTCCTGTCCTTTTTTCCGGTTAAACGAGTATTTCACCTGTACACTGTTGACAGCAAGTCTTCCGGTTATCACTGAACCATGAGGGAGTTTTCTGACCGCTTCGATCCGAACACTGGAGCCGGCTGATGCAATTGTTACGTGAAATCCATGCGTATCGAATTCTCTTGTTTTGCTGAAAACCGACATCAGCTGCGGTGTTGCAACAGCTGACTGCTGTTTCTGAATAACAGTGTTATCGTCAGTAAGGATCTCCGCATTGTCAAAGTTAATATATGTATCTCCGGAGAGATCGATTTGCTCTGTATGAGAAAGGATATCTGTTTCTTCAAGATCAATTCTGAAACCTTTCTCTTCCTGAGTTATTCCCCGCGCAGTATAGAGATATTTTTTCCCGTCTTTTTCAAAGCAGACAGTATCTTTTTCCTTAATGCCGTCTGCTGATTTTACATAAGCGGTATTTTCTGTTTCATCAAAGTCTTCAACTTCAATTTCTTTTGGTGTCTCCTGGTTATCCCATTTGACTTCTGTCTTGGTCTCCTGAATCTCCCTGTCATTCATAACAGAAAGGATCTGATCCAGCAGAGCTTCAGCCTCTTGTTTTTCAACAATTGTTTTGGGATGAAAAAGGCCTCTGGTGTCTGTATGCATTAATCCGCTGGCAACGGCATTTTTAACAGAATCCGCATAAATCGTATTGTTCAGGTCTTTAATATCTGTTTTGATATCCGTATCGTGCCTGTCAGCGAGATTCATCAGTGTATAGGCGGTCAGTTCCCTGTTCAGATACTGATCCGGATCGAAGGGATATCCCGTATCGAGGATACCCCATTCGACTGCAGTCTGTACGGATGCAAAATATTCGGATGATGATGTGATATTCACATAATATGGTTCCGGGCGGAATTCCGGCATCAATCCTGCTTTTTCATTGATCAGTCTGATCCATTCCCCGCATGTCACAGGGTTTTCAGGCTCTTTTGCACATCCGCAGGACAGCAGGATCAGTACAGTTGTTATCAGGCACAGGAAATGCCTAATACTGCATCGTACTGGCATTGTTCTGAACCGCTGCTTCCAGTGTTTCATAACTTGAAACAGTCATATCGAGATATTTCGCATAGGAATCGATGACTTCTTTCTGATTATCAAAGCGAAGGGAAAACTGATTGAAACGGTTTCGGATTTCTTCGGATGCGTCGGAGATCCAGCTTCCGTTAAGTGAATTCATTTCACGTTTCATTTCATTCAGTTCTTCATACATCATCTGGTTCAGATTTCTGATCTTTCCGGCCGTGTCGGATACTTCATTCATTGAAATGTTGATCATTGCCATATTTCATACCTCCTTTTAAAGTCTGCCTGCCTGGGCAATCAGCTCATCCTGTGTACTCCTGTAGCTTCTGGCAGCTGCCCTGAGGAATTCAGCATACTGGCCGCAGAGGACTGAGAGCTGCTGGAAATCAGGCTGATATTTCGCAATCTGATTGGTAAAGGCAATATTGTCTTCTCCCTGCCAGGCCGCACTCATTGCTTCACAAGCCTGAAATAAATTGGTGCAGTTCCTCTGATATTCCTGATTTTTTTCCTCAATTCTGGCAGCACAGGATTCCAGCTGCTCAGGTTCTACTTTGATTGATCTCATTTTTGCATTACCTCCTACTCCTTTTATTCGCAGCGGAAGTGAAAATCCGAAAAAAAAACCGGAACCTGTTAATACAGGTTACCGGGTTAATTTATTCCTATTCTTCTTCCTGATGGATCTTTGCGATGATCTCGTCGATATGCTGACCGTATTTCATCGCTTCATCCATTTCAAAAATGAGTTCGGGACATCTTCTGATGGACAGTCTTTTGCTGAGTTCGGAACGTATATATCCTTTTGCGCGCTCCAGTGCCTTCATGCCGGCAGCGCCGCGTTCCTCTTTGCCGAGGAAGCTGACATAGATCGTGGCATAACTGTGATCTTTGGAAACACTGACATCTGTGATGGTGATGAATCCGACATTCGGATCTTTTACACCAAACTGGATGATGTCACTGACATTCTTCCTTATAATCCCCTCAAGCCGTTTCTGTTTGATGGTAGCCATAATCTTTATTCCACCGGAACTGCCTGTTCCGCATAAGCTTCGATCGTATCACCGATCTTGATATCGTTGAAATTCTCGATCGTAATACCGCATTCATAGCCGCTCACGACTTCTCTGACGTCATCCTTGAATCGACGCAGGGAGCCGAGTTTTCCGTTATAAATAACGATACCTTCACGGATCAGTCTGACGGAACAGCCGGATGTCAGTTTTCCGTCTGTAACCATACAGCCGCCGATCGTTCCGATCTTGGAAACCTTATAGATCTCACGGATCTCTGCCTGACCGATAATGACTTCTTCATATACCGGTTCCAGCATACCTTTCATCGCGAGTTCCATTTCTTCGGTTGCCTTATAGATAATATTGTGCAGACGGATCTCTACGCCGCTCTCCTCTGCTTTCTTACGGATCTGTGCATCAGGACGGACATTGAAACCGATGATCATGGCTTTGGAAGCACTCGCGAGCATAATGTCGGATTCGGAGATCGCACCTGCCGTGTTATGAATAACGTTGATCTTGACACCGGCAACTTCCAGTTTCTCCAGACTGCTGCGGACAGCTTCCGCAGAACCCTGGACGTCAGCTTTGATGATGACCGGGATCTCCTTGATGGAACCGGCTTCGATCTGTCCGGCAAGATCATCAAGACTCATTGCGCTCGTCTTGCGGCGGTCTGCTTCGATCTTTCTTCTCTTACGGCGTTCAGCGATCGCACGCGCGTCTTTTTCATTTTCAAATGAACGGAACAGGTCACCGGCTTCAGGCACATCGTTGAGACCGATGATCTCGATCGGTGTGGAAGGTCCTGCTTCCTTCAGTTCATTTCCGTTTTCATCCGTCATACGGCGGATTCGGCCAAAACATGTACCGACAACGATCGGTTCAGCCTGACGGACTGTACCGTTCTGTACAAGCAGTGTCGCAACCGGTCCTCTTCCCTTATCGAGTTTTGCCTCAATGACAGTACCGCTGGCTACACGGTTGGGATTTGCTTTCAGTTCCTTGACATCCGCAACGATCAGCAGTGTTTCCAGCAGGTCGTCAATACCTTCTCCTGTGCGCGCGCTGGTTGGCACGAAGATCGTATCTCCGCCCCATTCTTCCGGCATGATGCCGAGGTCGGCCATTTCGGATTTGACACGGTCGGGATTCGCATCCGGTTTATCGATCTTGTTGACAGCGACAACGATCGGAACACCTGCCGCTCTGGCATGGTCGATCGCTTCACGTGTCTGCGGCATGACACCGTCATCTGCCGCAACGACGATTACTGCGATATCCGTAACGCCTGCGCCTCTTGCACGCATTGCAGTAAACGCTTCGTGACCGGGTGTATCCAGAAAAGTGACTTTTCGTCCTGCCACTTCGATCTGATACGCACCGATATGCTGGGTAATGCCACCCGCTTCACCGGAAGCGACACGTGTGGAACGAATCGTATCCAGGAGTGTTGTCTTACCATGGTCAACGTGACCCATGACCGTTACGATCGGAGGTCTTTCAACAAGGAGAGCGGGATCATCCGGTTCATCGATTTCGAGACTGTCTTCTTCACGTTCTTTTACTTTTGTGGCTTCAATATCAAAACCCATGCATACAAGTTCCACGGTATCATCATCCAGGGGACTGTTGATGGTTACCATCTTGCCTTCCATAAACAGGGCTTTGATAATTTCACTGGACTGACGGCCGATTTTCTCCGCCAGTTCAGCTACTGTAATTCCTTCAGTGAAAGTGATCTCGTGAATGTCAGGAACTGCCCTTCTGTTCTGCGGTCCGCCGCTGCCAGGTCTTCTTCCGTTATTTGGTTTTCTGCGATTTGGTTTCTTCGCAGGTTTTTTCTTTGTTGCCATATCACTACCTCCACTTTCTGTTACATTTCCAACTGATAAT
>CADBPK010000012.1 GCA_902796465.1 uncultured Erysipelotrichaceae bacterium
GAAAGCCGCAAGAAAATCATTCTGGAAAAAGGTACCCTGGGTCCTTGGCTGGATCTACTGTTTCCCGATCCCTGCCGGTATCCTGATTTTCAGAAATCCGAAACTGGATCAGCGGAAAAAGATGATCTATACCGGGCTCTGTGCAGCTGCGTATGTACTGATTCTGCTTTTTGCCAGAGGTTCCTCCTCGGCAGATACCGGACATTCATCATCGCGTCCGTCACAGACATCTGCGCCTGCTGTCCAGGAGAAGACTCCGGAACCCACACCGGAACCAACACCTGCATATGCAGAGAACACAAAGCAGGCAAATGACTTTGATAAACTAGATCATAAGACACTGACTGTCGGGGATTATACGTTTGAGATCCCGGCGTGGAACACAAACGATGAGGGGAATGTTTATTACGCAGGTGACGGACAGACGGCCTACATGCTCTTCATGTACTCAAAAAGTTCGAAAGGCGGTTTTGATGAAGATTCTCTCGCCAAACAACATGACAACATTATTTCAATCCTGATGGAAAACAACGGATTAGAAGACTACGAGATCCTGAGCGACGAAGCTCTCCGTATCAACGGCATACAGATGAACAGTGTTGTTGTACATTCAGGAGAATCCTTTAAAGCTCCATGGCTCTTCCGTGCTGTCTGGTTTCTGAATCCTTCCGACGGAAGTATTATTTCTATGATTATGCTTGAACAGGAAGCTTCCCCTGCCGGATATAAAAACGATTTCAGTAAAATCATCAATACAATCAGACTCGCAGAAACAGAAAGCTCCGGCAGCGGTATGAGTTTTGAGGAGTTTAAGCAGAAAATGGATGCCTATGAACAGTTCTTCGATACCTATGTCGAATTCATGAAATCATATGACGCTACAGATACTTCCAAGCTGAGCGAATATATGCAGCTGCTGGAAGACTATGAAAAAGCGATGCAGGCACTGGATGACATCGGCAAATCAGAACTGACGCCGGAACAGGATGCCTATTATTCAGAAGTACTTGCGAGAATTAACAAGAAACTTCTGGAAGTCGTGAATTACTGACCGTATATACAAATACCCCATGCAGTGATCCTGCATGGGGTATCTCTTTGGTACCGGTATTATATTTATTTTTATTCGCAGAGTCCGTAATGAAGCAGTGCATTTGCAACGCCGTTGTCATCTACATTCGAAGTGACATATTCCGCAAATGCTTTTACCTCATCCTGTCCGTTGCCCATAACAATACCATGTCCGCATTCCTTGATCATTTCCAGATCGTTGAGGGAATCGCCGAAGCCATAGGTATCTTTGATATCGCCGCGGTAATGTGTGGTGACCATGAGTACGCCCGTACCCTTATTCACATCGATCGGCGAGATCTCACATCCGGAACTGGAGTTATTCGCCTGTGAATTGATCGGTACAAATGTTGTCACCGGCGCAACAGCATTTACAAACCCTTCCTGGTCAGATCCCGGGAAATACTGGACGTTGATCTTGTAAATATCTTCTCCCGCATATTTGTCTATCGGTAAATTGCCGCAGTTGAATACAGGGTGGACCAGAAGTCTGTTTGCGATAGATACAGGCAGTCCTTCAAGCTTGTCAAATACCATTTTCCTCCACATCGGATCACTGAATCCCTTTGACAGACAATGGAGGCTGTATGCGACATGAAATTCGTTTGCCTTATCAATTACAAATTGTGCCAGATCAGGTTTGAAGACACGCTTCAGAACGAGTTTTCCGTCGATCTCAAAACCTGCACCGGAAGAAAAGATCGCCCCGTCACGTTTAATACCAAATGATTCCTGAATTTCATAATAAGGTCTGCCGGAGCAGAGAAAAACAAGACACCCATCAGCCTGTGCCTTACGGATCGCGTCTGAAGCACTCCTCGGAACGGTACCTGTCTTGGGATCGACGAGTGTTCCGTCGATGTCAAAGAACAAATATTTATGTTTCATAATTAACACTCCTGACTTCATTATAGATTACAGATATGAAGTCATAAACAGAAAAGAAAAGAATAGATCATAAGTTCATATAAATATATTCTTTTTCTGTTCGTTCCGGGTCTTTTGTATATGGAAAAACAAAAACGGAACATATAAATCTTCACGGAGAATATCACGCTCCGCTGTCCTTTTCAGCCGGAGATACTGTTTTTGGATTTATAATGATTTATAAGTGTTAGGAAAGAAGGGAAATACGTATGCCGGTTGGAATTCTTGTGAATGTTACAGCGGTCGTTCTCGGCGGCTTCCTCGGAAGCATATTCGGCGACAGCCTCAGTGAGGAATTTAAGAGCACCTTGACCAAGGTCTTCGGTTTCTGTGCACTTTCCATGGGAATCACATCTGTTGTACTGATGAAGAATATGCCTGCCGTGGTCCTCTCCGTCATTCTGGGTACGATCCTCGGCCTGCTTCTGAATCTTGACGGCCTGATCCGCCGGGGAACAGAAAAAGCACTGAAAGCGATCCATCTCGGA
>CADBPK010000013.1 GCA_902796465.1 uncultured Erysipelotrichaceae bacterium
CTGGATGAACTTGCGGGAAATCTGTATGTCAGCAAATCCACGATCCTCCGTTTCTGCAAGAAACTTGGATACAAAGGTCATAAGCAGCTCAGCGTGCATCTGGCACAGGAACTGAATTCCTTTTACTCCGATGAGCAGGAGATTTCCGCATCCATTCCGTTCCTGCAGGGTGACGACAGGCGGATGATAGCCGAGAAAGTATACGGCATCCATGGCAAGGCACTCAGCGCAGCCTACCAGGATCTCGATGCCGACCAGATCCAGCGGGCGGCCAGGATGATCCATGATCATAAACTGGTTTCCGTTATTGCCTTCGGAGAAGATGCATTTGTCGGCAGGGAGTTTGTGCAGCGTCTCTATGAGATCGGTATTCAGGCCGGGTTCCATGATTCCCCTGATCAGGCTTTCCGTATCCATACCGGGCAGGAAGGCGAACTGGCAGTTCTTGTGATCGCCTATGACAGCCGCAGTCCCGTGATTGCGGAACTATGCGAATCACTGCAAAAAAAGAAGATCCCTGTCATACTGATCTCTGGGATGATCCGGTCATCTGTGCGGAAATCCGTTACGGAATGCATTGAGATCAGTTATGCGGAGGATTATCCGAAAATCGCATGTTTCGGATCCAGGACTGCTGTGACCCTGGTTGCGGATGTTCTGTATTCAGTCATCTTCGGGATGGATTATGCGAGAAACCTTAATATAATAAAAGCGCATGCGGAGACCAGGAAACGGCTTCTTGAAACACAGGAGGGACAGTCATGATCAAGGCGGTATTGTTTGATATGGACGGTATCCTGTATGACAGCGAGAAGTATTATATGGAAGGAACCCTGGACCAGATGCGGAAGTACGGCTTTGAAGGAAAAGACGAGGAAGTTTACTGCATCATCGGGACTTCCATGGAGGAAACATACCGTATCATATATGAACTGCTCGGAGGGAAGGTCCCGCTTTCCGTACTGCAGGAAAACAATGAAAGATATTTCGGGATCGAGCATCCATTGGATTACCGGGCGATCATGTTCGATGATGTCCGGGAGAGTCTTCACCGGATCAGGAAAATGAACCTCAGAACCGCATTGTGTTCTTCATCCCCGATGGAGACGATCATGAACAGTCTTGAAGCGATGGAGATCGCTGACTGCTTTGATTTTGTGGAATGCTGCGACAATGTAGAGAGACCCAAGCCGTTCCCGGATGTGTACCTGAAAGCACAGGAAGCACTTGGTATCGATAAGGAAAACTGCATCGTTTATGAAGACAGCGCGCTGGGTATACAAGCCGGGAAAGCAGCCGGCATCTTTACAGCCGCGAGAAAAGATGATAGATTTCATCAGGACCAGTCACAGGCAGATCTGATCGTAAACAATATGACGGAACTGACAGAATGGATCAGAAGGGAGAATCAGAATGCATGAAGTAATGAAAATTGAAGGCGGACATATGCTGGAAGGAGAAGTAACGATTTCCGGTTCCAAAAACGCGACGGTGGCACTGATCCCGGCAGCTGTGCTTGCCAACGGACCAGTCACGATCGTTGGTGTTCCGCAGATCGCAGATGTAGATTCCCTGTCAGAGATCCTGCGTCTTCTGAATGTTGAGGTCAAAGTTCTCGGACCCGATCATATCATCATCGATCCGACACATATGAAAAATGTGGACCTGGATCAGGATGTTGTAACAAAGCTGCGTGCTTCCTATTACTTCATGGGAGCTATTCTCGGCAAATACGGCCGTGTCCGTATCAAAATGCCGGGCGGCTGTTATTTAGGTCCGCGGCCGATCGATCTGCATTTGAAAGGATTTGAAGCGCTTGGCGCAAAGATCCATTATGATCACGGCTGCTATACGATCGAAGCCGAGAAACTGGTCGGCACGAAGATCTTCCTGGATATCGCTTCTGTCGGCGCGACGATCAATATCATGATGGCTGCGACATACGCGGAAGGAAGGACAACGATCGAAAATGCCGCGAAGGAACCCGAGATCATCGACGTCGCTTCACTGCTGACGAAGATGGGCGCGACGGTCCGCGGTGCCGGTACGAATGTCATCACCATCGACGGTGTCAACAGTATGAGCGGCTGTTTCCATGAAATCATCCCGGACCGCATCGAAGCCGGAACATTCATCATCATCGCAGCTGCGGCAGCTAAAAAGATGGTAGTCAAGAACATCATTCCCCAGCATCTTGACGCCCTGCTTTCCAAACTGAAGGAAATGGGCGTAAAGATGAAGGTGGATGTGGACAAGGTCACGATCACGCGTCCTACCCATCTGAAGGCGGTGGACATCACGACAAGGCCCTATCCGGGTTTCGCAACGGATCTCCAGCAGCCGCTGACATCCCTGCTCACACAGGCAGAAGGGGAAAGCCATATCGAAGAGACGATCTATGTGGAACGCTTCAAACACTGCCTGGAACTGCAGCGCATGGGCGCGAATATCGATCTTATGAACGGGTCATGCCTGATCAAAGGACCGACACCATTATACGGAGAAAAAGTATCCGCGACGGATCTCAGATGCGGGGCAGCCATGATCGTTGCCGGTCTGATGTGCGACGGGGTTACAGAAATCAAAAATACATATCACATTGACCGCGGATATGCCGATATCGACGGCAAACTGACCGCCCTCGGCGCAAAGATCTGGCGGGAAATGGCAGAAGATTAATTCTTTCTTGCTTTCAAAAAATGAATGTGATACTATTTACTAGCACTTTCTTTAAGCCCGCCTGTGGCTTAAGGCAGAAGGGAGAAAATGAACATGAAAAAGAGTATTCATCCAGCTTACAACAAATGTAAAGTAGTCTGCACAAGCTGCGGATCGGAATTCGAAACAGGATCCATCTTAAAGGAAATCAAGGTTGATACCTGCTCCAATTGCCATCCGTTCTATACGGGACGTCAGCGTTTCGCGCAGGCACAGGGCCGGGTTGAGAAGTTCAACAGAAAATATGGCTTGAAGTAAGGGTGTGTGGAAACATACCTTTTTTCTTTGCTTCATGGTAATATTAGTTCACAGAGGAAATTATGACAGATAAAAGCAAAGAAAAGAAATCACTTGATGAGATCAGGAATGATTTTCTGATGCAGAAGGAAAGCGGGGAAGATGTAACCCAGAAAGATCTTCTGGAAGTCATTGAGAAAAATGAGCTGACGGAAGATGAAAGCGAAGAGCTTTTTGATGAGTTCATGGAGGAGAAGATCCTCGAGGAAGAACTTGAAGAACTGGAAGAGGATGACGATGTACAGGATCCGTTTATCGACGCTGATTCCAGACCGGGTTTCACCAATTCCTTCAATCTGTATCTGAATGAGATCGGAAGGTTTCCGCTTCTGAATGCTGAAGAGGAAAAAGAACTGGCGAAGAAAGTCCAGGAAGGCGATGCTTCCGCAAAAGAGAAAATGATCAATTCCAATCTCAGACTCGTCGTGGCAGTCGCGAAAGAATACGCAAACCGCGGACTTGCAATACAGTATCTGATCCAGGAAGGCAATATCGGACTGATGCGTGCGGTGGAAAAATTCGATTATACCAAAGGCTTCCGCTTCAGTACCTATGCCATCTGGTGGATCCGCCAGTCCATGGCCAGGGCGATCGCGGACCAGTCCCGCGATATACGTCTGCCGATCCATCTGACGGAGCAGATCATGCGCGTCAACCGTGCGCAGAGACAGCTTCTGCAGGAGCTTGGGCATGAACCGACGGCCGAAGATATTGCCGCAAAGCTGGAAGGCATGACGCCGGAAAAGGTGGCGGAGATCCAGAAGATCGCGATGGAGACCGTATCCCTCGAGGCACCGGCCGGTGATGAGGAAAACAGTACCCTCAGTGATTTTATAGAAGACAAACGGGCAGTGGATCCGGCTGCGTATGCCAGTAATTCCGTACTGCAGGAACAGCTGGACCAGCTTCTGAAAGAACTGCCGGAGAGAGAAGAAAAGATCATCCGGATGCGTTTCGGCCTGGATGGTACGGGAAAAGTAAAGACACTGGAAGAAGTCGGACGTGAGTGCAATGTCACAAGAGAGCGGATCAGACAGATCGAAGCCAAAGCACTG
Organism: uncultured Erysipelotrichaceae bacterium; assembly: GCA_902796465.1. Classification (GTDB taxonomy): domain Bacteria; phylum Bacillota_I; class Bacilli_A; order Erysipelotrichales; family Erysipelotrichaceae; genus Bulleidia. Next base: position 4,071 of record CADBPK010000013.1, read on the forward strand.
CGCAGGCTGAATCATTTCAGTATCAGAAAGAAAGAATTCAGAGATTTAAAAGATTCCTGATTCTTTTTCATGAAAGGGAAGGAAGTACAACATGGATGCAGTCAGAGAAAAACTTGCGGAAATAGAAAAACAGTACAATGCGGTCAATGAAAAACTGATGTCGGAAGAAGTTCTTCATGATCCGAAGGAACTGACGCGTCTCAGCAAGGAAGAGGCACGTCTGAAACAGCCGGTCGATGCCTGGCGTACACTGCAGTCACTGGATGACAGGATCGCGCAGGCGGAAGAGATGAGTTCGGAACCGGATGAAGAGCTGAAGGAAATGGCCCGCATGGAACTGGAAGAATGCCTGCCGCAGAGAGAGGCACTGCTGGAAAAGATCCAGCATCTGCTCATTCCGCGTGATCCGGATGATGATCATGACGTCATTATGGAGATCCGCGGCGGTGCCGGAGGAGATGAAGGAAATATCTTTGCCGGTGATCTGTACCGCATGTATACGAAATATGCCGAAGCCAGAAACTGGAAAGTTGCGGTCATGGAAGCTTCTGTTTCCGAAGCCGGCGGATTCAGCCAGATCATCTTTTCCATTAAGGGAAACGATGTTTATAAAGATCTGAAATTCGAGTCAGGCGTACACCGCGTGCAGCGTGTCCCAAAGACGGAAAGCCAGGGCAGGATCCATACCAGTACGGCAACAGTCCTCTGCCAGCCGGAAGCGGAGGAGACGGATATCGAGATCGATCCGAAGGATCTGACGATCGAGACACACCGTGCTAGCGGCGCCGGCGGCCAGCATATCAACAAGACCGACAGCGCTGTCCGTATCGTCCATGTGCCGACCGGCATCACAGTCAACTGCCAGGAAGGAAGAAGCCAGATCGAAAACCGGGAAACCGCAATGCGGCTGATCCGTGCCCGTGTCTATGAGGTATATAAACAGAAGCGGGAAGAAGAGGAAGGAAAGATCCGTCGTGCCAAGATCGGCACCGGCGACCGTTCCGAAAAGATCCGTACATACAACTATCCGCAGAACCGCGTGACAGATCACAGGATCGGCCTGACACTGACACAGCTTGACCGGATCATGGAAGGGAAACTGGACAACGTGATCGAAGGACTGCAGGCTGAGGAAGAAAAGAAAAAACTGGAGGAAGCAGACGCATGACAAAATTCTCCAAACTTGTAAGGATGTACGAAAAACGCTGTGAAAAAGAAAATGTGCCATCGGAAACCGTGATGGCCTTTTTGGTTGAGATTGCTCAGCGGGAAAGGTACAACCTGTATATGCATTTTGATGAGGAAATGCCGGAAGATCTGCGCCGGGAATTTGAAGCCGGCATGGAAAGGATCCTGAAACAGGAACCTATGGCACATGTGCTCGGCTATTCCTGGTTCTATGGATACAAGATGATCGTCAATGAGGATGTCCTGATCCCGCGTGTGGAAACGGAAGAACTGTGTGCCCGCATACTGGGTATGATAGATGAGAAATTTGCGCAGAAGGAAACGGTGTCCTGTGTGGATATCGGGACCGGCAGCGGTGCGATCGCGGTTACCCTTGTAAAAGAAGAACCGAAGATCCGCATGCATGCCAGCGATATCAGTGAGGAAGCGCTGGTCGTTGCCAGGAAAAATGCAGAACTCAATGACGCTGATGTGGAGTTTATTGCCGGGGATATGCTGAAACCGTTTATTGAGAAGGGCATGAAATTCGATGTCCTCATCAGCAATCCGCCCTACATCCCGCAGGAAGAAAAGATGGAAACATCCGTAATCGATTTCGAACCGCATGTGGCGCTGTTCGGCGGGGATGACGGTCTGCGTTTCTACCGTGAGATCTTCCGGGACTGCAGGAAGATCCTGAATGAACACAGTTTCATGGCATTTGAAATGGGATGGGATCAGAGAGAACGCATGAGCCGGCTGGTGGAGGAATACTTCCCGGGGGTTTCCTACGAGATCCTGCAGGATATGAACGGCAAGGACAGAATGCTGTTCGTATACTTTGATTAAGCATGTAAAAAGAGGGAAAAACGGCATAAAACAGGCCTGATTTCTCTTTTTTCATGCGATTTCGGGAAACATGTGAAAAAAGTGATTGACATCATGATTTCAGCTAAGTACAATAAGGAAGCTTAGCGAAAAAAGGCTTTGTCATGCGCAAAGCCTTATATCAGACTAGGAAACGGCACGCGTGGTATCGTGTGCACAAAACAAGAAGAAAGGAGATTAAGCCAATGCCAACAATAAACCAGTTAGTGCGTAAAGGCCGTACTGACAAAGTTTATAAGTCAAAATCCCCTGCATTAAACAGAGGATTCAACTCGCTGTCAAATCGTCCGACAAGGCTCAGCAGCCCGCAGAAGAGAGGCGTCTGCACCCGTGTAGGTACAATGACACCGAAGAAGCCAAACTCAGCGTTACGTAAGTATGCCCGTGTTCGTTTATCCAACGGAATGGAAGTTACAGCATATATTCCGGGACAGGGTCATAATTTACAGGAACACAGTGTTGTCATGATCCGCGGCGGCCGTGTTAAGGATCTGCCTGGTGTACGTTACCACATCATCCGCGGCACACTCGACTGCGCAGGCGTAGACAACAGAAGACAGAGCCGTTCCTTATACGGCGCAAAGAGACCGAAGGGTTGATAGAGAGGAGATTGAAATCATATGCCAAGAAAAGGTTATATTGCAAAACGTGATGTTCTGCCGGATCCGATCTATAACTCAAAGCTCGTCACAAAGCTCATCAACAAGATCATGCTGGACGGCAAGCGCGGAACGGCACAGACAATTCTCTACGATGCATTCGCAATCGTTGAAGAAAAAACAGGACAGAATCCGATGGAAGTATTCGAAAAGGCTCTCGGCAATGTTATGCCGATGCTGGAACTGAAGGTTCGCCGTGTCGGTGGTGCAAACTACCAGGTACCGGTAGAAGTCAGCGCTGACAGAAAACTGACACTCGGACTCCGCTGGATCGTAAACTATGCCAGATTACGTCATGAAAAGACAATGGAGCAGAAACTCGCAAATGAGATCATGGACGCTGCCAACGGCGTAGGCGCATCTGTCAAGAAGAGAGATGACACGCACAGAATGGCTGAAGCAAACAAGGCATTTGCACATTACCGCTGGTAATTCATATTTGTAAGTACTAATTACAGAAAGGAGCTGATTATGCCCAGAGAGTTCCCACTGAATAAGATTCGTAATATCGGGATCATGGCTCATATCGACGCCGGCAAAACGACAACGACAGAGCGTATCCTGTATTACACAGGCAAGATCCATAAAATTGGAGAAACGCATGACGGAGCTTCCCAGATGGACTGGATGGCGCAGGAACAGGAACGTGGTATCACGATCACCTCTGCTGCGACAACGGCACAATGGCAGGACTGTCAGATCAATATTATAGATACTCCAGGTCACGTGGATTTTACCGCTGAAGTAGAACGTTCTCTTCGTGTATTGGACGGAGCTGTTACAGTGCTTGATTCCAAGGCCGGTGTTGAACCGCAGACAGAAACTGTATGGCGTCAGGCTACTGAATACAGAGTCCCCCGAATCGTGTTCTCCAATAAAATGGATGCTACCGGCGCAGACTTTGATATGTCGGTCAGATCGATCGGTGACCGTCTCGGTGCCAAAGCGGCAGCGATCCAGATGCCGATCGGTGCAGAACAGAGCTTCCGCGGGATTATTGATCTCGTCAGAATGAAGCAGATTATGTATAAAAACGATCTCGGCACGGATATCGAAGAAAAAGAGATCGAAGACCGGTTCATCGACAAGGCAACGGAAATGCGTGAAACGATGCTGGAAGCGATCGCCGATTACGATGACGATCTCATGATGATGGTTCTCGAAGGTGAAGAACCTTCCGTGGAAGATATCAACAGAGCGATCCGGAAAGGCGTGCTTACCGCGGAATTCTTCCCGGTTATGTGTGGATCCGCCTATAAGAACAAAGGCGTACAGCTGCTGCTGGATGCAGTCGTTGAATACCTGCCGGCGCCGACAGATATTCCTTCCATCAAGGGACATCTTGAAGACGGCACTGAAGCAGAACGGAAAGCAAGTGATGATGAACCGTTCGCGGCACTTGCATTCAAAGTTGCGACTGATCCGTTTGTCGGCAGACTGACATACTTCCGCGTTTACTCCGGTATTGCTACAGCCGGCAGCTACGTGCTGAATGCAACAAAGGACAAGCGTGAAAGATTCGGACGTCTGGTCCGCATGCACGCAAATCACCGCGCTGATGTCGAGGAAGTATATGCCGGAGACATCGCCGGTGCGGTAGGACTGAAGAACACAACGACCGGAGATACGTTATGTGACGAAAAAGCCCCGATCGTATTGGAATCCATGGTTTTCCCGGAACCCGTCATTCAGATGTCGGTCGAGCCGAAGACCAAGCAGGATGCCCAGAAGATGGACAACGCGCTGGCAAAGCTGGCAGAAGAAGATCCGACATTCCGTACTTATACGGATGAGGAAACAGGCCAGACAATCATTGCCGGTGTCGGAGAACTGCAGCTGGATATCATCCTCGACCGTATGAGAAGAGAGTTCAAGGTTGAAGCAACAGCAGGCGCTCCGCAGGTTGCGTATCGTGAAACGATCCGCGGCACAGCTGAGTGCGAAGGTAAATTCGTCCGTCAGACCGGCGGTCATGGTCAGTATGGTCATGTATGGATCCGGTTTGAACCAAATGAAGGCAAAGGCTTCGAATTCGTTGACGCAACAGTCGGCGGATCGATTCCGAAAGAGTATATCAAGCCGATCCAGGCCGGTCTTGAAGAATCTCTCGGAAACGGCCTCATCGCCGGATACCCGATCGTGGATATCAAGGCGACACTGTTCGATGGTAGTTACCATGATGTTGACTCTTCGGAACAGGCTTACAAGATCGCAGCTTCCCTCGCTCTGAAGGAAGCAGCGAAGAAGTGCAAACCTGTTATTCTCGAACCTGTCATGCGTGTCGATGTTACAGCACCGTCTGAATACCTCGGCTCTATCATGGGTGATATTACAAAACGGCGCGGCCAGATCCGCAATCAGGAAGAAACAGGCAACGCCATCAAGATCGAAAGTTTTATCCCGCTATCTGAAATGTTTGGTTATGTTACCGACCTGCGTTCATTCACACAGGGCCGCGGAACATATATCATGCAGACAGATCACTATGAAGAAGTTCCAAAGAACATCGCTAAGGCAATTATTGAGAAAAACTCTGTTTCTGGCGATAAGTAATTGAAATTCAGTATTGTTTCATTTAGAATGATGTAGGAAAAATCAGGAGGAAAAAATCACTATGGCTAAGGAAACATTTGACCGATCCCTCGAACATGTAAACATTGGTACGATCGGTCACGTCGATCACGGTAAGACAACTCTTACTGCTGCAATCACAAAATATCTGTCCGAGCATCCAGAAGCTGGACGCGCTAAATTCGAAGCTTATGACAAGATCGATGGTGCTCCGGAAGAAAAGGCTCGTGGTATCACAATCAACACAGCACACGTTGAATACCAGACAAACAAGAGACACTATGCACACGTAGACTGCCCAGGTCACGCTGACTACATCAAGAACATGATCACTGGTGCTGCTCAGATGGACGGTGCAATCCTCGTCGTTGCTGCATCTGACGGACCGATGCCGCAGACACGTGAGCACATCCTGCTCTCCCGTCAGGTAGGTGTTCCGAGAATGGTTGTATTCCTCAACAAGTGCGACCAGGTTGACGACGAAGAACTGATCGACCTCGTTGAAATGGAAGTTCGTGAACTGCTTTCTGAATATGGTTTCGAAGGCGATGAAACACCGGTTATCCGTGGTTCCGCTTACCAGGCATTAAACGGCGACGCAAAAGCTCAGGAAGCAATCAAAGAACTGCTCGACGCTGTTGATGAATGGATCCCGACTCCACCGCATGAGTTCGACAAGCCGTTCCTGATGGCTGTTGAAGACGTCTTCACAATCACAGGTCGTGGTACAGTCGCAACTGGCCGTGTTGAACGTGGCCGTCTGAACATGAACGACGAAGTTGAAATCGTTGGTATCCGTCCGACACGTAAGACTGTCGTTACAGGTATCGAAATGTTCCGTAAACTGCTTGAATTCGCTCAGGCTGGTGACAACATCGGTGCTCTGCTCCGTGGTGTAAACCGTGACCAGATTGAACGTGGACAGGTTCTCGCTAAGCCGGGAAGCGTTACTCCGCACACAAAGTTCAAGGC
>CADBPK010000014.1 GCA_902796465.1 uncultured Erysipelotrichaceae bacterium
ATGATATTAAAGACGGATACCGCAGTATGGGTATCGGACTGAACCTGTGCCGCATGATCATGAAGGCGCACGGACAGAAGATCGAAGCTTTGGACAATGAACCGCACGGTACGATATTCCGCTTTTATCTGCCGTTGAAAGGGGTGGAGAGCTATGAAGGACTTTAAAATACTGGTGGTGGAGGACGACAAGTCGATCCAGAATCTGATCACCACGACGCTGCGGATCCATGAATACAGCTATCTGACTTCGCAGACCGGCAAGGACGCTGTTTCCCTCTGCGCATCGCATAAGCCGGACCTGATCCTGCTGGACCTCGGTCTTCCGGATATCGACGGTTCGGAGGTCATCCGCATTATCCGGACATGGACCAATATCCCGATCATCGTGATCAGTGCCCGGGATGAGGATACTGACAAGATCACAGCACTGGATGCCGGGGCAGATGATTACCTGACCAAGCCGTTCTCCGTGGAGGAGATGCTTGCCCGGATCCGTGTTGCCCAGCGAAGAGCTGCGCACTTCCAGAACGCGGAAGCCGAGAATACAATGTTTGAAAACGGCGGCCTGCAGATCGACTATACTTCCGGCATCGTGAAAATGGACGGGAAGGATGTGCACCTGACACCGATCGAATACAGGATCCTGTGCCTGCTCGCAAGGAATGCCGGGAAGATCCTGACGCACTCCTATATCATCGACCATATCTGGGGAACAGCCGTGGATACGGACATCGTTTCCCTGCGTGTCTACATGACTGCGCTGCGCAAGAAACTGAAGAATTCAGACAGCGCGGAAGCCCTGATCCAGACGCATGTCGGGATCGGTTATCAGATGATCAGGCTCTGACTTATGTCAGGCCTTTTTATATAAGGTTTTAAATATATTACTTTATGTGGCAAAAAAAATATGTTGTGGTAGAATAGACACGTTGAAATTAAAGACAGAAGGAAGAAAGAGTTAGTTAAGATGGAAAAATATAAGAAAAGTTGGAATTTTCACGGAAGAACACTCACAGTTGAAAATGGTGAGATAGCAAAACAGGCAGGCGGATCCATCCTGGTCCGCTATGAAGATACAGTCGTATTATCCGTTGCGACCGCAAGTCATCAGGCAAAGGATTCGGATTTCTTTCCGCTGACCGTCCTGTATAACGAAAAGATGTATGCGGCAGGCAAGATCCCGGGCGGCTTCCTGAGAAGGGAAGGCAGACCGAGCGAACATGCCACACTGACCGCAAGACTGATCGACAGACCGATCCGTCCGCTGTTTGCGGAAGGTTTCCGCAACGAGGTACAGGTCGTCAATACCGTACTCTCCGTCGATCCTGACTGCAGCAGCGAAATGGCTGCGATGTTCGGATCCTCGCTGGCATTATGCGTTTCCGATATCCCGTTCAACGGACCGGTTGCCGGTGTGCAGGTAGGCCGTGTTTACGGTGAATACATCATCAATCCGACAGTTGAACAGAGCGAAAAGGGTGACCTGAACCTGACGGTTGCCGGGACAAAGGATGCCATCAACATGGTTGAAGCCGGCGCGAAGGAAGTTTCTGAAGAAGATATGCTGAAGGCCCTGCAGATCGGTCATGATGCCATTAAGGAATTATGCCTGATCCAGGAAGAAGTCATCGCTGCATGTGCCAAGGAAAAGATGGAAGTCGTTCTCTACGAGATCGCGCCTGAGATCAAAAACCTGATCGATGAACAGGGCAAGAAGAGGATCGAAGAAGCAGTTTCCATTAAAGGAAAACTGGAGCGCTACGGTGCCATTGACGCGATCAGCGAAGAGATGGCTGAAGCAGTCGCTGCCCTCGAATGGGAAAACGACGCTGCCCGTGACAAAGCCGTAAAACAGGCTAAGGAATACTGCACGGAAATCGAAGCAGCGGAAGTCAGAAGACTGATCTCTGAAGAAAAGATCAGACCGGACGGAAGAGCGCTCGATGAACTGCGTCCGCTGGACAGCCAGGTCGACCTCCTGCCGCGTGCACACGGCTCCGCCATGTTCACCCGCGGTGAGACACAGGTCATGTCCATCACGACACTCGGCGCGCTGAGCGATGCCCAGATCATCGATGACCTGACACTGGAAACAGAAAAGAGATTCATGCACCAGTACAACTTCCCACCGTTCTCCGTCGGTGAAGTAGGCCGTATGGGTTCTCCGGGCAGAAGAGAGATCGGACACGGCGCTCTTGGAGAAAGAGCACTCCTGCAGGTCATGCCTGACAAGGAAACATTCCCGTATGCGATACGTACAAGCGCGGAAGTCCTGGAATCCAACGGTTCCAGTTCACAGGCAAGTATCTGTGCCGGCACGATGTCCCTGATGGCAGCCGGTGTACCGATCAAGGCTATGGTTGCCGGTGTTGCGATGGGTCTCATCACAGTCGGTGATACATACTCCATCCTGACGGATATCCAGGGTATGGAAGACCACTACGGCGATATGGACTTCAAGGTTGCAGGTACAAGGGACGGCATTACAGCCCTGCAGATGGATATCAAGGTAACAGGCATCTCCCAGGAGATCCTGCGTGAAGCACTTGCCCAGGCTCATAAGGGCAGAATGCAGATTCTGGACAACATGGAAGCAGTTATCAGCGAACCGCGTCCGGAAGTAAGCAAATATGCACCGAAGCTCGACAAGCTGATGATTCCGGTAGACAAGATCCGCATCGTCATCGGCAAGGGCGGCGAACAGATCGACAAGATCATCGAAGAATGCGGCGATGTCAAGATCGATATCGATGATGACGGATTATGCATCATCTACCATACAGACCGCGAAATGATCAACAAGGCCAAGGCCATGATCGAAGAGCTGATCCGCGAAGCAAAAGTCGGCGATATCTACGATGCGAAAGTATCCGAAGTACGTGACAGCTTTGCTTTCGTAACACTGTTCGAAGGAACCGATGCCCTCCTGCATGTCAGCCAGCTGGCATGGGAACGTGTTGAGAATATCCACGATGTCCTGCATGTAGGCGACATCGTCAAGGTCAAGGTAATCTCCATCGATGATGCCGGCAAGGTCAAAGTATCCGCAAAAGAATGCCTCGAAAAACCGGAAGGATACGTTGAACCGAAGAAGGGCGGCCGCAGAAACAATGCCGAGAAGAAAGATTCCGGAAATGTTGAAAAGAGAGTCTTCCGCAAGAAGAACTAAATCCTAAAGAAGGCATATGCCTTCTTTTTTGAAAACAGGTGATCGATATGAGAATGCGAAAGAAAAAATGGGCAGATCCGTTCCTGGAAGAACACCGGGATTATATATTTGATGATCCTTCCGCTTATAAAGGGAAATGGCATGACTTTTTCCATACGGAAGAACTTCATGTTGAACTCGGCATGGGAAAGGGCGGCTATCTGATCAAAATGGCTGAAATGTACCCGAAAGCCGGCTGGATCGGTGTCGAGAAGGATCACAGCGCAGCTGCGGTCGCAGCCCGCAAGGTGATCGACAATGATCTGCCGCGGGAGAATCACCGCATGATCAGCGGCAATGCTGAACGTCTGGCTGAATGGTTTGCGGAAGGGGAGATCGATGTCCTGCATCTGAATTTCTCGGATCCCTGGCCGAAGACATATACCCACAAACGCCGTCTCAGCAGTTCCCGCTTTCTGGAACTGTACCGGCTCGTGCTGGCGGAAAACGGGCATATCGAAATGAAGACCGACAACCAGAAACTGTTCGAGTACAGCGTGATCTGTTTTCTGGAAAACGGCTTTACCCTGACGGAGATCTCCGTTGACTACCGGCGTGAGGAACATCCGGAGGATGCTGTTACGGAATATGAACAGAAGTTTATCGATGAAGGAAAGCCGATCTACCGTTTATGCGCTGTCAGACAAAAAGAGTGTGTGCTACAATAATGTCATGTTGAAACGTAAATACATTGCGGTCCTCCTCGGCGCGTTCCTGATCGGGTGCGGGGATCCGTCCGCGTTTGATCTGAATGAAAAACTGAATGAAAAAGTCGACGCAGCGCAGGCACTGGAACCGATGCCGGCCAACCATATGAAGCCGTTCTATGCCTTTTATATTGAACCGTCCATAGGCAGGCTGGAATCCACCCGGACAAGCAATACATTCGTACTGAACGGGAATCCGTTTACGCTGAATCTGAATGTGCCGGCTGTAATCAATGAAATGTATTATGAAAAGGCCAAGGCGGAACAGGACATCCTTTCCGGCTATGAACCGGTCTCAGAGAAAACGGGGACCTATATAGCTCCGGATGAAAGTGAAACCGCATATACGATCCGCGTATACCGGTTTGACAAGCATTACTGGACGCAGTTCGATACCGCGTACTTCTCCTTTTACGCGGTCAGTGATGAATACAACGTGCCTTATCTGGCAGCGGAGATGATGAAGATCGCCCGTACGATGGAGATTGAAAATAAATCCGTTGTGGCCGCATACAGCACGAAAGAGAATATCACTTACGAAAGTAAGAAGATCGAACTGTTTGAACATATCGCCCCGGAAAACGGACTGATCGAGGAATTGTTCATCGATGACAACGTCAATGTGGCGGGTGAACAGATCACGGATGAGGAAAAGGCAAACTATCATTCGAAGATCGATACCGATGAGGCAGAAGATGAGTAAAAAGTCGCAAATCAGTGCATATTTATGCTATGATTACTTTTGGTAAGAAAAAAATATAATATGCTTTGCGTATGTTATAGAGAGGTGGAATTATGCTGAAGAAATTACAGAGCTTATTATTCGAAGAAGACGATCTGGATACAGTCGAAGAAAAACCGGCAGCGCCTGCTGTGAAGGAACCGGAAGTGCCGAAACCGACAGAAGTCAAGCCTCCGGTCGTTGAGGATGTACGTCCTACAGAAAAGATCGAACTCCCGAAACCGGCTGTCAAGGAAGAAAGAACGACCATGCAGAGGATCGATGTAACACAGCCGATGCCGACGATCCAGGATTCTCCGAGACCGAAGCCGAGAACGGAATCCGTTTTCCGTGAACAGAAAGCGGAAGAACCGAAGCCGTCCATCGGTATCAAAGCAGATGATTCTCCGGCACCGAAAAAACGTCCTCAGAAGAATATCAAACCGGCAAGACCTGAAAGACCGGAAAGAAAGAAAACGCAGGAAGAGAACAAAAAACCGTCTTATATTTTCAACCCGGTCATCAGCCCGATCTTCGGCGTAGATGAAAAAGACCTCCAGGCTCTGAAGACAACAACGACAAAGACGATGAGCAAGGAAAAGAAAGATAAGAAGAGCGGATTTGTTTCCCCGGTCATTTCCCCGATGTACGGAACTGACGCGGACAACAGCCCGTCCCTGATCCAGGACAATGTCCAGTCCGGAAACATCCTCGAATCCATGACGCTGACAAGTGAAGTAACGGAAGCAGAGGACGAGATCCCTGAATTCTCCCTGGACGATATCCTGAAAGTCCGTGATGAGGAATTCGCGGAAGAATATGGTTCCCTGGACAATTCCGAAGAAGATGATGTACCGATCTTCCCGGATCTGACATTCCCGGATGAACCGGAATCCGATGAGGAAGAAACCGTCGTCATCACAAAACCGGAGCTTGGTGTATTCTCTGACGACGAATAACGAAAGGAATGAGAATGGAGTATTACTTCATTGGCATAAAAGGAACCGGCATGGCCTCCCTTGCCTGCATGCTGAGCGATCTCGGCTATGCGGTAAGCGGCAGTGATCTGGAAAAACACTTCTTTACGGAAGATGTTTTAAAAGACCGCGGCATACCGGTTTTTTCATTTAATACAGCCAATATCAAAGATCACATGCACGTGATCATAGGAAACGCATTTCTGGAAGATTTTCCGGAAGTGATCGCAGCCCGCAGCAATCCTACCTGCGTATGCGAAAGATACCACGAATTTTTAGGCAGATTCCTGAAGGATTATGAACTGATCAGCATCGCCGGAAGCCATGGCAAGACTACGACGACCGGCATGGCCGCCAGCATGATGGCCGCATATGCCGAGACCGGTTATCTGATCGGGGACGGGACAGGCCACCTGACAAAGGACGCGAAATACTTCTGTCTCGAATCCGATGAATTCCGCCGTCATTTCCTGGCATATCATCCCAAATATGCCATCGTGACCAATGTCGATATCGACCACGTTGACTATTTCAAGGATGATGCGGATTACCGCCTTGCCTACGAACAGTTTGCGGAAAACGTGACCGGCGCCCTGATCATCTGGGGTGAAGATGCGGAAGCGCGCAAGCTGAAGATCGATCAGAAAGTATACTGGTACGGCGAAAAGGAAAATGATGATTTCCGGGCGTTGAACATCGATGAGCGTTCGGACGGTATGGATTTCGATGTGCTGTTCGAAGGAAAGAATATGGGACACTTCTCACTGCCGTTTGTCGGGCATCATCTCCTGCTGAATTCACTGGCCGTGATCGCGGTTGGTATTCTGGAAGGCATACCTGCGGAAACGATCGAGAAGGGGCTATCCGCATTCCGCGGCGTCAAGCGGCGCTTCGTTGTGGAGGAAGCCGGCGATAACATCTATGTCGATGACTACGCGCATCATCCGACCGAAGTCGGCGTGACCATCGATACCGCAAGGAAGCGGTTCCCGGGCAGAAAGCTTGTGGCGATCTTCAAGCCGCACAGGGCTTCCCGCGTACTGTATTTCGCGGATGATTTCGCCGCCCAGCTGTCCAAGGCGGACGAGATCTATCTCTGTGATTTCACGAGTATAGATGACAAGCAGGATGGTACGGATATCGATATCACATATCTGCAGAAGAAGCTTCCGGGCAGTAAGGTTCTGAGCGAAGATGAGGCCGGTGCCACGCTTCTTGCAAAGGAATCTCCGGCGGTATTCCTGTTCATGTCGAGCAAGGATATCTACGGACTGGCAGAACTGGTTAAACGTTTTCAATAGTATTGAAAACGTTTTCATTTTGAATTACAATGAACTTATCTGAAGGAGAAAATGTTTATGGATGCTCTATTATTGGCACTACAGGATGTATGCCGGCAGCTGCTGCCTATCATCGGTGCAGTAGTTCTGATCTTTTTATGTATTTTATTGAAGAAGGTATGGAAGCTGATCGATTCCCTGACGGATACAGTCAGAAAACTCGATCCGACGCTCCGGCTGGTCGATAAGAGCATAGAAAAAGTACAGGCTCCTCTGGACACTGTTGTCAGATATTCCAAGAGCATGGACAACATGCATGGCAAGACATCTGAAGCTTTAGGGAAAGCCGCGGAATTCGCGTCAGAGAATGTCGACCAGATCAAGAGCTTTGTACAGGACAAAATTGCCGGAAAGAGCGAGGAAGTGAAGGAGGAGGAAGCATAATATGACAGAAAATAAAGAAAAAGAGATCCTTGAAGAACAGCCGTTTGAAGACGGAAAAGAACCCATCGATTCCATAGAGAAGACAGTTGAAGACCTGCGCAAGCGTATCCAGGCCCTGGATAAGGCTGATGAAGCAGAAGAAGAGGAAGAATTCGATATTCCTGAATTCATCCAGGCAGCTGGAGAAGACGCTGAAGAAGCAAAGGAAGACATCGAAGAAGCTGCGGATGAAGCTGCGGATAGTCTGGAAGAAAAGGCTGAGGAATTCGCTGAAAAGAACGAGGAAAAGGCTGAAGAAGCAGATGATGCACTGCAGAAGACAGTCGCCTATGTAAAGGAAAATGCCATGAAGGCAGCTGACTATGCACAGGACAAATTTGATGAGATCAAGAGCAATCCGAAAGTCCAGGAAACACTGAACAATGTCAGCGCGACAGCCGGCAATATGATGAAGAAGGCGGATGAATTCACCGACAAGTTCATCGATGATGAAAAGAAGGCAGAACTGAAGGAAAAATTCGACAAGACAGCCAAGGTTGTGGATGAGAATGTCCGCAAGGCAGCTGATTTTGCCCAGGATAAATTTGAGGAGTTCAAAAACAATCCGAAGGTACAGGAAACACTTGAACAGGCTAAGAATACCGCTGCAGATCTGGCAAGCAAAGGAACAGAAGCATTCAAGAGCTTATTCAAGAAAAAAGACTGACCCCCGGAGTGAATCATGAAAAGAGTAACGATTTATGACGTTGCCAAGGAAGCGGGAGTCTCGTTAGCTACGGTTTCACGCGTAATCAACGGATCCAATATTGTCAAGCAGCCGACAAAGGAACGTGTCCAGCAGGCGATCGACAAGCTCGGATACAAGCCGAACGCGATCGCGCAGGGGCTTGCCCTGCAGAAGACCACGACCATCGGCCTGGTCATTCCGGAAGCGAGCTTTACCTATACCGGACAGATCATCAACGGTCTGATCGATGTGGCAAAGATCTATAATTACAACATTATGCTGCATACGATCACAGAGGGCATTACGGATATCGCATCGGTGATCGAAGAGATCATCAAGTCGCACGTTGACGGCGTGATCATGTATAACGAAAAGCTCCTGGCTCCGGAGATGGAGACCCTGAGCAATTACAATATTCCGATCGTTCTGATCGGCAATCATATCAAAGGCGAAAATGTCTGCAGTGTATATGTTGATGTAGAAAAGGCGATCTTTGAGCTGACGACCAAATATCTCGAAGAGGGCAAGGACAACATTGCCATCATCGAAGACCGCAAGAACCACTACGCCTGCAGGCAGATGGTCAACGGCGCATCCCGCGCATTCAAGGCAAAAGGAAAAGAATTCAACGGTTATCTGCCGATCCCGCAGGAAATGCGTACAAGTTATGCGTTCCTGAAAAAATGGCTGAAGGATCACCGCTATGATCTGATGATCGGCAACCGTGATTCCCAGGCTATGGCAGTTGTCAACGCGGCCAGGGAGAACGGACTCAATATCCCGGATGACATGGAAGTGGTATGCTTCATCGATACGAAGTACAATTCCATGATGCGTCCGCAGATCTCCAGTTTCTCCATTCCTTCCTATGATCTGGGAGCTGTTTCCATGCGTGTCATGACCAAGCTCCTGCAGAATGAAGTGGAGAATGAGAGCGAGATCGAGCTGAGTTATCTGTTCACACCGCGTCAGACAACTAAAGATTGACACCGCGTTTTAACATGGTACAATCAGAAAAGCGATGAAGGGGAAGAGTAATCTGTGACGATTCGCACAAGAGACGCCTCGGCCGGTGAAAGAGGACGATGACGCACAGCTGAATACACCCCGGAGCCTCCTGTCTCAAAAGGCAGGACGTGTGCGCCTGCGTTAAAGGCATAGAGATGAGTGCACCGGAAACGGTGAACTAAGGTGGTACCGCGCGAATACAGCGTCCTTAGATATAAAAAAAAGGACGCTTTTTATATGGCGTTCTCTTGGAAAGGGTAAAGATATGGAATTTATTGAAGAACTGAAATGGCGCGGTCTTGTCAAAGACTGCACGGATTTTGACGGACTGAAGGAACGTCTGAAAAAACAGGCAGTGATCTACTGCGGATTTGACCCGACAGCGGATTCCCTGCATGTAGGTCATCTCCAGCAGATTCTTCTGCTGAAGCGTTATCAGCTGGCCGGACACAAACCGATCGCGTTATGCGGCGGCTTTACCGGCATGATCGGCGATCCGCGTCCGACGACGGAAAGAAAACTTCTGACCCATGAGGAAGTTCTGGCAAATGCTGACAGCATCAAGGAACAGCTGGCGCATTTTCTGACCTTTGAAGGTGAAAACGCGGCCATCATGGAAAACAACAACAACTGGCTCGGACAGATGAACCTGCTCGCGTTCCTGCGTGACTTCGGCAAGCTGTTCAATGTTTCATACATGCTGCAGAAGGATACGATCAAGAAGAGACTGGACTCCGGTATCTCCTACACGGAATTCAGCTACACGATCCTGCAGGCGATCGACTGGCTCTCCCTGTACCAGAAATACAACTGTGCCATCCAGATCGGCGGAAGCGACCAGTGGGGCAACCTGACCAGCGGAACAGAACTGATCCGCAAGGTCGAAGGAGACAACGCGGAAGTATTCGGCATTACATCCCCGCTGATCACAAAGAGCGACGGTTCCAAGTTCGGCAAATCCGAAGGAAAGAACATCTGGCTCGACCCGAAGCGTACGAACGCATATGAATTCTACCAGTTCTGGCTCAATACACCGGATGCGGACATCGTGGATTACCTGAAGCGCCTGAGCCTCAGAAGCCCGGAAGAGATCACGGAACTCGCAAAGATGATGGAAGAAGCACCGGAGAGAAGAGACGCACAGAAAGCACTGGCAGAAGAACTGACGCTCCTGGTACACGGGGAAGATGGTCTTGCCCAGGCAAAGCGCATTACCGAAACGCTCTTCCGCGGATCCATCAAAGGACTTTCCGCTGATGATCTGAGAGCCGGTCTTGCGGACGCCAAGAAGTGCCAGGTAGAAGACGGCATCCTGCTGATCGACGCCATGGTGAACGCAGGCATCTGCAAATCCAAAGGCGAAGCGAGAAAACTGCTCCAGCAGGGATCCGTACAGGTCAACGGGGAAAAGGAAACTTCCTTTGAAACGAAACTGATGAAGGCGGATGCCTTCGATCAGGAATTCACGATCGTCAGAAAAGGAAAGAAGAATTACTTCGTTCTTACATTCTAATCTTTAAGGTTTGCAGGCAGAACCGGATTCCCGGTTTTGCCTGAACTCTTTTCGGCGTGAAATGCCCATCTGTGTTATAATCCCTTTGAGGTAATTATATGAAGAAACGAATGATCGTTTTCCTGTCTGTGCTGTGCCTGTTCTTCAGCGGTTGTCTTGCTGAAAAAAGAAAGACCGCGGCAAAGGAAACATCATATGCAAACTATTATAAACTGATCACGGACAACACGAAGATCATCGATGACAGCCTGTACTACACGCTTTCCACGGAGATCAGCAAGGTCCCGGACGGGACATACCGCTATTATGTTATCGTCGACGAGCCGCAGATCGCCATGTACAACTGTGTCCTGATGGCAGTCGAAAATGACGTCCTTGTCGGGGATGCGGAGAAGATCATGCCCTCCATGGGGATCTTTGATTCCTTTTCCTATTGCCTGATCCCGGGCCAGGTCAACAGCAAG
>CADBPK010000015.1 GCA_902796465.1 uncultured Erysipelotrichaceae bacterium
ACGCACCTATATAACGGATATACTGGAAACAGCGGAAAACAGCCCTGTCTACATCGTATTCCAGTATGACAAATACACCATCTACCGTTCGGAATTCGAAGCGATCGGAGACGAGCTGAGAACCCTGAGCAGACAGTACAAAGAAGTATTCTATAAAGAAGTTGAAACAGCCGGCGAAGAATAATATGCGGGAGGATAAAACAATGGAGAACGAAAAACAGGTAACGAAGTCACAGCCGAAAAGAAGCAGAGGCGGCAGATACGCAGCCATCGCAGCTTTACTGCTGCTGCTGGGCGGCGGATACGGATTCGGCACAGGCAAATTCAGCATTGGTGACGGCACCGGGGGTCTGCCGGGTGAGAATGAACAGATCCCAGACACGATCATCATCAAGATCTCCGAAAACGAAGTGACCGTCAACGGTCAGAAATGTGCTGACAAGGAAGAACTGAAGGCATATCTTGAAAAAGTCTATTCCGACGACAGGATATTCATTCTTGAAGATGAGAATGCGATCCTTGCCAGTTATGAATGGGTGGAAAAAGCCTGCAATGAACTCGGCATCGATCTG
This sequence comes from uncultured Erysipelotrichaceae bacterium, assembly GCA_902796465.1. Lineage (GTDB taxonomy): Bacteria > Bacillota_I > Bacilli_A > Erysipelotrichales > Erysipelotrichaceae > Bulleidia. The sequence goes on from CADBPK010000015.1 coordinate 573, forward strand.
AAAAAATAAACACGGAAATCCGATACTCCGCATGCAGGGTACCGGATATTTTTTATCTGCCGGCAGAACCGGTTTTCTTTTCTTCCAGTTCCTTCCGGATCATTTCGGCGCGGCTGATCTTTTTTTCTGTTTCTGCCTGCGCAGCGGAAAGACGTGCAATAACGGTCTCGCAGATCTTCAGCCGTCCTTCCGTATCCTGAGCCAGTGCTTTCCGGATCTCACGGATATCATAGCCCGCTTCCCGGTAGCGCCTGATTTCAAGAAGACGTTCCACTGCCTCTTCATCATAAAGCTTGTGCTTCTGGCTGCCCTTTCGCACGGAAGGTTTCAGAAGACCGATCCGGTCATAATAAAACAGGGTTTTCCTTGTGACGCCTGCATACTGACAAACTTCTCTTACTGTTTTCATCTTATCCCGCGGTTGTTTAAATCACCTTACACCCGTTCCCCGCGGAACCGTCAAACACAGAAAAAGAGGTTTCTGAAAACCTCTTTGATTTATTCTGTATATCCGGGATCAGCCGGCAGCCATTTCGTTCGTGATCTCTCTGGGAGGCAGGATATGAAAGCGGCGCAGGCTCAAAACTGACAGCGTGAGACGCACCCACTGATCCAGATTAAACGCCCACCAGACAAAGATGATATCCAGTTTCAGAACACTCCCGCATAACAGTACAAGCGGAACACGGACGACCCACAGTCCGATCAGGTTGGTGATCATGGAAGTCTGCGTATGTCCGGAAGCGCGGAGATATCCGGCTGCGATCTGTTTCATATGCTGGGGATACTGGGAGAAGATCATCGCAAACAGATAAGATGACGCAATGACGATCAGCTCCGGCTTATCGGTCAGAAGATGCAGGACCGGTCTGGAGAAAAACAGCAGGAACAGCATGGTAATGGCGGATATGATCAGGCAAAAATGATGCAGACGGTCAAAACATATCCGGAACGCTTTCTGATCCTCCGCCCCGAGGGCATTGGCGGACAAAGACATCGCGGCAGTCATAAATCCCGCGGACATCATATTGCAGAAGCCCTCACCCTCCAGTCCAAGCTGGTAGGCTGCGTAATACTGCTGTCCGTAGGAAAGGATCACACTGCTGATGACGACCGTCGCAAGCTGCCAGAAGGAATCCTCAAAAGAAGCAGGAATGCCGGTGGCGAAGATCTCTCTGATATCCGGTTTTGCCGGTAACCGGAACAGTCTGATACCGTTCTGTGCAAACAGACCATGCCTGCCGTAAAGCAGAAACAGTCCGACGGAAGCCATCACAAGGAACGCAAGATTCTGACCCCAAGCGGCCCCGGCAACACCCATCCCTTTGATCGGTCCGAGACCGAATATCAGGACATAACCGATCGTGATCGTAATCAGATTCCCGATACCGGCAATCATCATCGGTGTCCTTGTATTGCCGTTTGCCTGGAAAGCTGCCGCATTCAGATGAATGACCGCAAGAAGCGGATAGAACGGTGCTGTTTTACGCAGGAAAAGCACACCCCTTTCCAGCAGTGCCGCGTCCTTTGTCATCAGGGAAAGGATCGGCAGTGCAAATATAACGATCAGAACGGAAAGAAACACCGCTGCCGGTATGATCATCAGGTAGCTCTCCTGCTGGATCCGCGCACATTTCTGCGTATCACCCCTGCCGAAACGTCTGGCCGCAGCGACCATGGTGCCGACCGCCAGTCCTTTGAAAAATGAGTAATAGATTCCGTAGATCCTTCTGCCGATGCCGTAAGCGCTGATATCCATAACCGGCAGTCTTCCGATATATCCGGTCAGGATCATGGTTGATAATGTCAGTAACGCATTCTCAAGAATGACCGGGATCAGAAGTTTCAGGATCCGCCGGTCAGTCTCCGCATATTTTCTCATAACCGTCCTCCCCTTTTGAACGGATAGATGGAAGTATTCCTGCTTCCTTTACACGCTGATCATGCTTCAGCGTCTGAATCCGGAATATGATTCTGAATTCTATCATATCATTTCCGGTATCAACCTCAATTGATTTGACCTCATAAAAAAATGAGAATCTGTGTTCTCATCTTTTCATTCTTCTTCAAATAAATCCTGCAGGAATTTTTCACGGCGGCTCAGAAACATTTTTGTGATTTGATAGCTGCCTGTTTCCTCATATGCGCAGGGATGGATGTTCTCTTCATCGAATGACAGGATCTGCGCTTCCGGCATCCCGAGCAGGATCGGTGAATGAGTCGCTATAATGAACTGACAGCCTTCCCCGCACATGTCATGGATCATCTTCAGCAGGGCAAGCTGTCTCTGCGGTGAGAGCGCCGCTTCCGGCTCATCCATCAGATACAGGCCGTCGCGGCCGCCCCTGCGCATGAATTCCAGAAAGCTTTCACCATGTGACAGCGCGTGATAATCCGGCATCCTCCCGTCATCGTTATACTTTGTCATCGCCGCGGTAGCTACGTTGTAAAAGCTTTCCGCACGCAGGAAGAAGCCGGTTTTCGGTCTGCGGTGCCCGCGGATCAGACGCATGCCCTGCGAAAGCGAAGAGTAATCATCATATGTAGAAAAGCGGTAATTGAACGTTCCGCCTTCCGGATTGAACCCGGCGCTGATCGCCAGTGCCTCCAGCAAAGTCGATTTCCCGGTTCCGTTCTCTCCCGCAAACAGTGTGACGGGAAAAGAGAATTCCAGTCTGTCCAGATTCCGAAGCGGCCGTATCGAATGCGTATAATCCTCCGGTACATTTGCCCAGTCGATCTCCGCCACCCGTAAAAACAGATTCGGGAATTCCGTCATATCAGAATTCCCCGGCAGTGATCCAGTTCATGCTGGATGATCTGTGCCGTATAGCCATTGTATTTTTTCCGGTGCTTCTGAAAATTCAGGTCTTCATATTCCACCATGATTTCTTCAAAACGTTCCGTTTTTCTTTTTCCTGTCAGTGACAGACATCCTTCCTCGATCTCATATTTATCTTTCCCGGAAAGCAGTTTCGGATTAAGCATGATGACTTCCTTTTTGCCGTCCAGAAAAATGATGATATTCCTTCTGATACCGATCATATTCGCAGCCATGCCGACACAGCGGTTCCGGTTTTCACGGAATGTATCGATGAGGTCATACAGTGCCGGCAGATCTTCCTGACATGCCGAAGATGAAGGCATCTGCAGAAAAAACGTATCTCTTACAATATCCCTGATCATGTCTCACCTCTGCATGCGGATGATCTTTCTTTCGACAGCCGCAGAATATTCTTCTTCCTCTTCCGGTGTTTCCGGCATGTATTCCGGAATGCGCACAGGCCGTTCGTCATCGCCGATCGCCACAAAGACAAGATATGCCCGGTTGATCAGTTCTCTTCCCTCTTCCTTTTCGACAAAGGAATCCACCCTTACCTCCAGCGAGGTATTTCCGGTCCATGTCACTTTCGCTTCCTGCACGAGGATGTCGTTCAGATGCGCAGGTCTGAGGAAATTCAGGTTGTCCACACAAACTGTCGTGACAGCGGTATGGGTATATCTTCGTGCCGCAACTGCCCCGATGACATCGATCCACGCCATCAGCTGTCCGCCGAACAGACGCTGACTTGCATCACCGTTGCAGTGCTGGGAAAGCACGATCTGAACACTGGTTGTTACTTCTGCCATAAATACTCCTTTTATATGTAATAATTCCTGATGATCATTTCACCGTCCCTGACTGCCTGTTTTCCGAGGCAGATCACATCACGGATGTTCAAGCCTTTATCCAGCAGGACAAAGTCCGCATCATAACCGGTCCGGATGTGTCCCTTGTTCTTCAGTTTCAGGGCATCAGCGGGATTTGAGGTGATAAAAGCAAACGATTCTGTAACGGACAGTTTTTCGTTCCGGATCATGTCCTTGACTGTTTCCAGCAGTGTTTCCATTTTTCCGATCCCCATCCCGATCAGTTCATTGTTTTCATTCCATACCGGGAATGACCCGTTTGCGTCAGATGACAGCGTGATATGGTCATGCGGCACATCTTCCAGCGCGAGGTGGATATTCGCGGCAGTCTTCTTTCCTGCCGTAAAGTCGAGATATCCACCCATATGTCCGAAGACCAGGGCATCCTTCAGCTGGTTGCCGCAGTGCGTAGGACGGAAATGGGAGATAGGGATATCCGTCTGTTCAACGATCTCAAATACATCACGGAGACCCTTCTTCCCTCTGCCGGTATGCATGTGCACGATGCCTGCTTTTCCGGTCAGCAGACCGGCATAACGCGCATCCGCCGCCAGGCGTGCCAGTTCTTCCTTATGGATATTGGAGGAACGATGATCGGATATCGCGATCTTCACACCGATGATCTCTTCGATGAATGTGATGTCATCCCGCACACTGCCGGTCAGCGTAACAGAAGGATATGCATAGGAACCTGTCAGGCACCATGCGGACATGCCGCTCTCACGCAGCGCCTTTGTTTTTGCAATCAATGCCCTGACGCTTTTGACAGCGGAATCCGTACCAAGGAGTCCTACCACCGATGTAACGCCGTACCGGACACAATCAGTCATCTGCAGTTCCGGGATCAGGCTCGGAAAACCATCTTCTCCGCCGCCTCCTATGATATGTACATGGCCGTCTATAAAACCCGGCACAAGGATCTTTCCCGTACCGTCGATTTCCGACGCATTCCGGACTCCCGGATCTTCACCGACAGCGATGATCCTGTCACCGCACATCCAGACATCCTGTATGCCGAGATCTTCAGGCGCGTAGACATGCGCACCGCGGATTACCTGAAACATACGCATTGCCTCCTTATGTTTCTATCTTACCAAAAAAGACCAGGCTTCCGTCCGGTCTTTGCATTGCATTGTTTTTATCCGACTGTTTCTTCCGTTTCTTCTTCCGGTGCCTCTTCTTCAGCCGGTTTGCTCGGATCATAGACCTGCAGTTCTTCCCAGGAATCGGACGGTACCAGGGCGATATAGGTATTTCCCCTGTTCATTTCGATCTCTTTGCCGAACATGTCATAGTAGCGGGTGATATCCTTTGCTTCATTTTCCCTGTTCCAGATGATCGACTGTACGTGTCCGTTGGACAGATAATAGCCGATGCCTGTGCCGACAACATGGTACAGCACATGGCCGTTTTCATCGATATCTTCCATTTCACAGTTCTGGATCAGGACGTTCTTGAAGCTCAGCACTTCATTGTCTTCCCCGTCTACATGCAGCATACCGTAGCAGTAATAATCATATGTTTCGGTTTCCGGATTGTAGACCAGTTTGGAATGATTATGCGGGAACGGGAAATCAACATTCGTTGCCGTGTCCAGATAATCATCCTTCATTGTTTCTGTCTTGTATTCAACGAAATTGAAGTGGCTGTCCACATCCGGTTTATGTCTGTTGTATTCCTTTGTGATATTGAATACTTCTCTTCTCTTGTCAACATCGCCCGGCAGGATATATTCCGTGAATTCCCATGCCTTGCCGTTGCGGACCCTGGAGAAACCGCCCGGAATATGTGCCAGAGCCCACGGTTTTTCATAATACCAGGATGACATGCCGTTAGCTTCACCGTCGTGACAGAGAATATAGTTGTATTCTGCCTGGATCATCAGGTTGGTATGTCTTGTACTGCGCACGCTTCCGATCTGCTGGACATTGTCATAATCCTTGTAAATAGCCATGAGTCTTGTAATACGCTCATTGTGCTCACTGTTGATCATTTCATAAACAATGTCGGCTTCCGCAACACCGAAATGATTGTATGCACCCCATTCGTTGTCGATCATGACAGCGATCGGTTTCTGATTCTGGATCTTTTTACTGATGGGAAGACCGGTCAGTTCACTGAAATACTGATCTTCCGGAATCAGGGACGGTGTCGGTGTAGGTGTCGGTTCCGGTGTCGGTTCCGCCGCTTCTTCCTGTTTTTCTTCATTATCTCCTGCGCCGGATTTTTTTTCTCCGCCGCATCCCGCCAGCATGCTTACCGCCAGTATGGCAGCGATCAAGGATTTCCATCTTTTTGTATTCATAGTTCTTTCCCCACTCTTGCTTCTATTTTACCGTACTTTTGCATAACCGTGACTTAAGAATTCAAAGAATATGATATTTCTGAAAAAAGAATGCTTGCGCATTCTTATTTTTCAAATACTCTTCTGACTTTCAGTACGCCATTTATTTCAGTCAGTTTCTGTACTGTATCTTTCGGCATCGGATGTGACAGATCAAGTAATGTATAGGCATATTCCCCGCGGCTCTTGTTTGCCAGGTTTTCAATATTCAGTCCGTTGGATCCGAAGAATGACGTGATCTGGGACAGGATATTCGGGATATTGCGGTGCAGGATCGCTACTCTCGCATCTGTTTCGCATACGCCTGCATCAACAGAAGGATAATTGACGGAATTGGAAATATTGCCGTTATCCAGATAATCCTGCAGTTCACGGCATGCCATTACAGCACAGTTGTCTTCCGCTTCCTGTGTGGAAGCACCGAGATGCGGAATGACGATTGCATTTTCAAACTGTGCAGAGAGCGGATTGGCAAAATCAGAAATATACTTGCCGACTTTCCTGGATACGAGTGCACGGGCCATTGCTTCTTCATCCACCAGGGAATCACGCGCAAAGTTCAGGAACTTGACGCCGGCTTTCATTTTTGTGATGGCATCGGCATTGATCATGTGCTTTGTTTTATCCGTTGCCGGGACATGGATGGTGATATAATCACTGACCTGATAGATTTCATCCAGGCTGACAGCCTGCTTTACGCTCGGGCTCAGGTGCCATGCAGAATAAACTGACAGATATGGATCGTAGCCATATACCTTCATGCCCAGATTGACGGCAGCGTTCGCTACCAGGACACCGATTGCACCGAGACCGATAACACCGAGTGTCTTGCCGTAGATCTCATGTCCGGCAAATGCTTTCTTTTCCTTTTCGGCTTTCTTGGCAATATCCGGTTCACCGGCATTTTTTCTAACCCATTCGTTTCCGCCGATGATGTCTCTTGAAGCAAGCAGGAGACCCGCAATGACAAGCTCTTTAACAGAGTTGGCATTTGCGCCAGGTGTATTGAATACGACGATGCCTTCTTCCGCACAGCGATCCAGCGGAATATTGTTTACGCCTGCACCGGCTCTGGCAATTGCACGCAGACTGGACGGAAATTCCATTTCCTTCATGTTGGCGGATCTGACCAGGATGCCTGCGACATCATCCATATCCGCAGTCAGTGTGTATCCTTCACGGAACTGATCCGTTCCGATCTTCGCAATGTTGTTCAGACAGTATATTTTACGTTCTTTCATTGGTGCTCCTCTTCAAACTTCTTCATAAACGCAACGAGTTTTTCTACGCCTTCCTTCGGCATGGCATTGTAAATGGATGCCCGCATGCCGCCGACAGAACGGTGACCCTTCAGGGAAACCAGTCCTTCTGCAGCTGCAGCCTTGACAAATTCAGCGTCCAGTTCATCACTGCCCGTAACGAACGGGACATTCATCAGGGAACGATCCTTCTCAACGACTGTACCATGGAACATCTTGCTCTGATCGAGGAAATCGTAGAGAATCTTGGCCTTCTCTTCGTTCTTCTTTGCCATTGCTTCCAGACCGCCGTTCTTTTTCAGCCACTTGAATACCAGACCGCATACATAGATATTGTATGCCGGCGGCGTATTGTACAGGGAACCTGCATCTGCGTGTGTCTTGTATCTCAGCATGGTCGGAACCCATTCAGGCAGATCATCGCGGATCAGATCCTCACGGATGATTACGATCGTTACGCCGGCAGGACCGACATTCTTCTGTGCACCCGCATAGATGATGCCGTATTTTTCGATATCGATCGGTCTTGAAAGGAAACAGGATGAAGCATCCGAGATCAGGATATGTCCCTTTGTATCCGGAAGTTCCTTGTATTCTGTACCGTAGATCGTATTGTTTTCACAGATATACACATAATCCGCGTCTTCGGGAATATCCAGGTCACTGCAGTCAGGCAGATAAGAGAATGTTTTGTCAGCGCTGCTGGCAACTGCCACGGCGTCGCCGTACTTCTTCGCTTCCGCCAGAGCTTTCTTTGCCCACTGGCCGGTCACGATATACGCGGCCTTTTTATTCCTGAACAGATTCATCGGGATCATAGCGAACTGCGTCGATGCGCCTCCCTGCAGGAATAATACCTTATAGTTATCCGGGATGCCGATCAGGTCTCTGAGATCCTGCTCCGCTTCCTTGATTATATTGTCATACACTTTGCCTCGATGGCTCATCTCCATAACGGACATTCCGCATCCGCGGTAATCCATCATATCTTCTTTGGCTGTCTCAAGCACTTCTTCCGGAAGCACCGCCGGACCGGCAGAAAAATTAAAAACACGAGTCATATTTCTATCCTCCACTGCACTATTATATACTCATTTTCAAATTATTTTCATGAAACTGTTTTCATTTTGCCCGAAAGCACATGAATGAGTATTTTTTCATAATAAGTGCCATTTCGGCTGTTCACGGCATAGATCAGGACATAATTTCCCGGATCTCCGCCCGAAAACTGCGGCGGCAGTGAAAGACAGTCTCCGATCTCATCGATATTTTCAACGTATTCTGCAGGATCGACCGTTTCTCCCGGCATGATATTGATCTCATGCGTTTTCAGTTTCAGAACCGGATTATGATAAAGCTGTGCCATGGTGCCGCACAGCAGCAGCCCCAGCACAGTCAGCCCCGAAAGCGCAAGAAGAAAAAAACGGTCTCTGAAACCTGTACGGATAATCTCCCCGTGTTCGATCCGTTCCCTGCGCGCTTTCATCTGTTCCGCGCTGAGTCCGGCATCAAGCAGTTTATAAACTTTTTTCTTTTCCATCCCGTGTTGAAGTGCAAGCCGGATCTGTTCCATCTGCAGGAAGTTGTAGCAGCTTCTGGCATACAGAGACACATCTTCCGCATCCAGACCGTTCTCATAACCTTCCCGGATCTCTTTTCTCTGCATATATGAGAGATCCGTAAAGAACACCGACATGAATTCCTTGAACATAGTACTGCCCTCCGGACATACTATTCGCAAAAAAAAGCCGCAGAACATAGTCTGCGGACATTTTTCATATTCTGCGGATTTCCTTTCAGAAAAGGGAAACCAGTTCATCGGCGCTCTGCACAACTTTCGCTTCACAGATCTCCCCGCCGTTTACATATGGCTGCAGCTTTTCAGCAGTCTTCCCGATCCCGCTTCCGCCGGAAGTTGCGAAAACAATGATCTTTTTCCCGGTCCAGTCATAGTTTTTGCAGAAAGTATTCACCACGTTAGGGGCACAGCCGTACCAGATCGGAAAGCCGACACATACGGTATCATACTGTCCAAAATGATCAACCGTTCCTGTTACCGGGACATCCTTTTTCCCGAAGAATTCCTTATTGCAGCGGGCAAGCGGGTTCTTCCAGTTCAGATCTGCTTTGGAATACGGCTTTTCCGGTTTGATCTCATAAAGATCAGCTCCTGTCTTCTTTGCCAGATCTTCCGCGACACCCGCTGTCCTTCCGGACTCGGCGCTGAAGTATGTCACTAAAATACCCATTTCAGTTTCCTCTGTTTTCTGTATCTATTCTATAATATACAGCTCTTCATTACCGTTCATACGCTCATGACGCAAGTAACAAAAGTGCCGGACAGAATTCCGGCACTTTTGTCATAGCATATTGTTTTCCGGTATTTTATGCTCTTACCCGGAAATAAGTATCTCCGGGATCGGCTTCATCCATCACCAGAATATCATCAACCGCGACACCGAATACTGCAGCCAGGACAACGATGTTATCCAGAGTCGGCAATGCCATTCCCCTCTGCCACTTGTAGATCGCCTGCGGCGTTCCGAAGCCGAAGATTTCCTGCATATCCCTGACGGTCAAACCTGCAGCCAATCTCAGTCTGCAGATGTTCTGTCCCGTTCTCATCACATCGATGGACGGGATGTTTCTTATCATAATTAATACCTCCTGTTCCGGCACCGGACCGGAACAGGAAGTCCCTCAGTCCGATGCTTTGAAATTGTATATAGGTTTCAGAATGTCAATGATGTCCACGGTATCACGGATAACATCGATGATATCGCTCAGAGATTTGTATGCCATCGGTGCTTCATCGATCGTGGCCTCATTGACGGAAGTCGTATAAATGCCTTTCATGGTTTCCTGATATGCCGCGAGATCCAGTGTTTCCCTGGCAGTGCGTCTCGACATGATCCTGCCGGCACCGTGAGGCGCGGAGAAGTTCCATTCCGGATTTCCTTTTCCTACTGCCAGAACGCTCCCGTCCCGCATGTTGATGGGGATCAGGACCTTTTCCCCTTCATGTGCTGCGATCGCACCTTTCCGCAGGATCATCTCATCGGTATCGATATAGTTGTGGATCGTATGGAAAGCTTCGCCTCCGGCAATGCCGGTACGTTCCAGAAGAATCTCAGCCATTTTTTCACGATTCCGTGCAGCGAATCTCTGACAGATCTCCACATCATGCAGATAATCCTCGAAGTAGGTCCCGTATACCCAGCAGAGATCTGCCGGAACAGCCAATTCTTTTTCTTCGAATTCCTTCTTCATGGCTTCCAGAGCTGCCTGGATCTCTTTCCTTCTTCCGGCAGCCTTATACTCCCGGATCAGTTCATCCCTGGCAATGAAGTAGGTTTCCTTGCCTTTGGCCAGATCAACAGCCAGCTGCTGATAGTATTCAGCGACCTGTTTTCCCAGATTCCGTGAACCGGAATGGATCACCAGGTATTTTGTCCCGTCTGCCGCTTCATCGATTTCGATGAAGTGATTTCCTCCTCCCAGTGTTCCCAGGCTTCTTTCCAGACGCCTGCTCTGTTTCAGACCTCTGTAGCATCTTAATTCTGTCAGATCAAACCGTTCGTTCCTGCCCTCCCAGACATTCTTTCCGGAAGGAATAAAATGCGCTGCCTCATCGACTTTTTCAAAATCGATATCGATCTTTCCCAGATTCACCGTGTACATCCCGCAGCCGATATCGACACCGACGATATTCGGTACAGCTTTATCCGTCACGGTCATGGTCGTACCGATCGTGCAGCCTGCACCGGCATGCACATCCGGCATGATGCGGATACGGCTTCCTTCCGTAAATGCGTAATCACACATCCGGCGGATCTGCCCGATCGCCTCTTCCTCCACTACTTTTGCATAGCAGACCGCAGTATTCACTTTTCCTTTAATTTCAAACATGGCAATCTCCTCCTTACTCGTGGTTTTGCGGGGCT
>CADBPK010000016.1 GCA_902796465.1 uncultured Erysipelotrichaceae bacterium
AGATCTGCAGAACGCTCTTGATTCGCTTTACGGATGCGGTGCAGTCATCATATTCTGTGATCTGCCGGGCGGATCGCCATTTAAAACAGCTGCTGTTCTGACACAGGACCGTCCTGATACGGCAGTCATCGCTGGTGTCAACATGCCTATGCTGTGTGAGATCGCGCTGACCAGGACATTTCAGGACGATCTGTCATTCCTGAGAGATTCTGCCCTCCGGACAGGAAGGGAACAGATCATTCACCTGGACAGGGAAAAACTCATGCAGGATGAAGAGGAAGTGACCGAAGGAATCTGACAAAGCTCATCATTGTCCCTCTTCCAAAATGAAAGTGCAGGTTTGTCTGCACTTTCATTTTGTTATAGTATCGTATTTGCGTATTCTGTAGGATTTATGCCGAATTTCTGCTTGAATTTCCTTGAAAAATAATGAATGGAAGAAAAGCCGAGCATCTGCGCGATCTGGGAGATCGTATATTTGCTTTCCCGGATCAGAGCTTTGCTTTTTTTCAGTTTGAGATTGCTGATGTATTCCTTGGGGGCAACACCGATATTATTCCGGAAGAGCGCCTGCAGGGAACTGCGGCTGAGGGTGAACTTTTTACACAGTTCTTCGACGTTGAAGTCACTGCAGATATTTTCATTGATATACAGGACGATCTCTTCCAGAAGTTCATTTTCAAACTTCTGCTGCATCGGTGTGCTGGCGACTTTATTTGTGATATGTTCTGTTCCTTTCAGAATATTCAGGATTGTTCGTTCAAGCGACAGGATCATCATTTCCTTATCGTAAACAGACTGTTTGGAATCCGATGCTACGAAGCTGTCGATCGCTTTTTTGGTCTCCCTGTCTGCTGTAAAGACACGGTTTTTCAGGTTTGATATATATTCTTCCGACGCCTCCATGTCAATAATAGCAGTCATATAGGAACATGATTCATTTTCCGTATGCTGTTTATGGAACTGGCCGGGCGCATAGAAAATGCACTGATTTCCTTTCAGGGTGTACATGACACCGTCAACTTCCGTATAAAATACACCGCTGTCCACATATGTAAACTCCCAGAACTGCTGTCTTTCTCCCGGAAAGCTGTAATTTGCACCGCGCACATTGTAATAATACGCCACAAGCTCCCGGATATGCAGACGGGGAAGAATATGCTGATACCTGTATTCCTCGTTGAAGAAACGGTTCTGGATATGGGCGTTTTCCGTAAAAGACATTTCCAGAATAGCTCTCGTACTCAGGGATATGAAATTGAAATAAAGACCTTTGCGGATCTTGATCACCCGGTGGATGACAAATGACTGAAATGATTTTTTGTCCAGTTCACCTGAGATGACCAGGAGGCAGAAACCTTCCTGACAGCGGAGATAGATATCTTCATCCGCTTCATACATATAAATCAGTGCCTGTGTACGTACAGGCAGAAAGTATTTGATCCTGGAAGGATCGTTGAGAACATCATTATCGGTATAGACTTCACCGTATTTCAGATATTCTACACTGGATGTTTTCTTGAACATAATTATAGCTCCTTGTTGATTTGATTATACAGATTGTAAACACTGCTTCAATCTGTATGCACTGCAGGATTAAAAGTTCGAAATCCTATATCAAAAAGTGCAAAGAAAAACGAAATAACAATCAGTACGATGGTTACAAAAGAAATCAGATTATCAGAAAGGAGCAGGATTATATGCCGGATATCGTTTTAACAAGAATTGATAATCGTCTCATTCACGGACAGGTTGCGACACAATGGTGCGGCTCTGTCGGAGCAAACCTTCTGCTGGTCGCAAATGATGCGACGGCAGAAGACAAGATGCGTCAGGGGCTGATGAGAATGGCAGCTCCCGGTTATGCGCAGACACGCTTTTTTTCCATCGATAAAACTATTCAGATTATCGGGAAAGCAAGCCCGAAACAGCATATTGCGATCATATGCGAGACACCGCAGGATGTCCTGAGACTCGTTGAAGGCGGTGTGCCGATCAAAAAAGTGAATATCGGAAACATGCATATGGCAGATGGAAAACGGCAGGTCGCGACAAGCGTTGCAGTCAATGATGATGACGTGGCAGCTTTCCGGAAACTGCAGGAAAAAGGGGTTGAGCTGGAGATCAGGAGAGTACCGCAGTTCGCCGCAGAGGATCTGAATAAGCTGTTTGAGTAATCAAAATGCCCGGAAAGAGCATGAAAAAGGAGAGATAGAATTGGAGAAATCATCGATATGAATGTTGTCGAAATTGTTTTATTGGCAGTAGTTACATTTTTCTTTGCGATCGATCAGTTTTCCCTGACTGAGATCGCATACAGGCCGATCATCGCCTGTCCCATCATCGGGCTGATCCTCGGTGATGTGCAGACAGGCCTGGTGATCGGCGGTACATATGAACTGATGATGATCGGGAATATGCCGGTAGGAGGTGCACAGCCGCCGAATGCCGTACTGGGTTCGATCGTTGCCATGATCTTCGCCATCAAGGCAAATATGGATATCAACGCTGCGCTTGGTGCGTGCATGATCTTTGCAACATTCGGTCAGTATGTCGTTACCCTGACATTTACGATCATGTCCGGTCTGATGGTGAAGGCAGACGCGGCCGCAGAAGCCGGAAATCCGGACGGAATCACACAGGTCAATATTATTTCCTGCTGTATCCTCGGTGCGTTATTTGCGCTGATCGCAGTGATCGCCTATGTCGGCGGCATCGCTATGTCCGGTGTCCTGCAGTCACTGGCTGACAACGCTTCGTGGTTTATGGGAGGCCTCAGTGCAGCCGGCGGAATGATGCGGTTTGTCGGTTTCGCGATCCTTTTGAAGATCATGCTGGCAAATGATATGTGGGGATTCCTTCTGGCGGGATTTGCGGCAGCTCTCGTGATCGGCAATATCGAAGCGATCAGCTCTGCATGCCTGCTGTTGGTGGCATTTGCCGGTGTGGCGATTGCAGTCAATGATTTCCGCGTCAGCGGCATCCAGAAACAGGCAGCGGAAGGAGGTTTCAGTGATGGAATCTAAGAAAGAACTGAGTTATGTCAATACACAGCCTGCTGACAGGGTCAAAAAGTCAACACTCACAAAAATGATCTGGCGTTCCACGATGCTGCAGGCTTCATTCAACTATGAACGCATGCAGTCAGCGGGATGGCTGTGGGCAATGCTGCCGGGTCTTGAAGAAATTCATCAGAATAAAGAAGATCTTGCAACATCCATGACGCATAATATGGATTTTATCAACACACATCCGTTTGCGGTCACATTTGTAATGGGAATCGTTCTTTCCATGGAACAGATGAAGGCTGATATCCAGACCATCCGGTCGGTACGTATCTCTGTGGCGGCGCCTCTTGGTGGTATCGGTGACGCATTGTTCTGGTATACACTCGTACCGATCACAGCAGGTCTCTGTGCAAATATGGCGATCAGCGGTTCTGTCCTCGGTCCCATCCTTTACTTCCTGATCCTGTTTGGCTGTGAAATGGCTCTTCGCTACGGCCTGATGTACGCTTCCTATAATCTGGGAATGAAAGCTGTCTCCATGATGACGGAATACGCGCAGGAGTTCACACACGCAGCGTCTGTACTCGGTGTATTTATCGTCGGTGCCCTTATCGCCAATTACGGCGGCGGTACTGCTCTCGGCATCGTGATCCAGAACGGGGAAAGCCCGATCGTCGTACAGTCTTATCTGAATATGATCCTTCCGTGTCTGCTTCCGCTTCTGATTACATTCCTGATGTTCTGGCTGATCAAGAAAAAAGGGTGGACACCGGTAAAATGCATCGGTCTGATCCTTCTGATCGGCATCGTCGGTGCAATGTTCGGAATCTGGAAAGGGTCTTATACACCGTTGTTCCCGGTTCCCTGGACAATAGGATGATCTGATTCCTGCATGTATTACTGCTCCCCTTTAGCAGAGGACTGCCCCGGGATACCGGTTCCGCAGTCTTCTTTTTTCTTGTATACAGGGAGGATTTTCCATACAATAAAACGAAAGGACGGTAATGTATGAAAATTGGATGTGTAAAAGAAATCAAAAACAATGAAAATCGGCTGCGTCAAAGAGATCAAGAACAACGAATTCCGCGTCGGGCTTACTCCCGACAACGTAAAGGGCTATGTGGCCGCCGGTCACCATGTTTACATGGAGTCCGGCGCGGGCATCGGTTCCGGC
>CADBPK010000017.1 GCA_902796465.1 uncultured Erysipelotrichaceae bacterium
ATGACTATCTGGAATCCGAAAACGGATTTATCAACTTCCGTTATCAGCTCATCGACGAAGATACAGTCGACCTGCTGTTCAAGGCAGAGAAATACATATCTGCGGATGAAACGGAATCCATTCTCAGCGAAGCGGGATTCCCTGCAGTTGATCTGCATGAACCGATGAAGTGCCGTGATCTGAGGCTTTTCCGCAAAGTACGGAATGACCAGGATTTCAAGTTATTCCTGACAGTCGATCAGACTTTTGATACTGCAGAAGAAGCGGAGGCGTTCCTGACAGCGTATGAAGAAAAACTGACAGACGCCGGATTCGGCAGGATGAGCCCGGATGAGGCAGGCACCCTGAAGAATATCGCGATCGTCAACGAAGAAAAAGGCATGATGGTGGCTCTCGATTTCTTTGAACAGAACGGCGGTGCGCTGATCTGCTTTGAATTCGTGGCGGAATAACCGGTCACTCATTTTACTGAAAGAGGCTCGTACGGACTGACAGTCTGTGCGGGCTTTTTTGGTGTCTGTCTTCTTCTTCAGGGATCGCTGAAAATGTTATAGTATTAGTAAGATGAATCACTGGATCACAGTTATATACAATGAGGAAAGAGCGCAGGAAGCTTCTTTTTATCAGCGTGCATTTCAGGAGCGGGGCTATCGGTGGATCACGGATACGGCAAAGGATACACTGCTTCTTTCCGACGCTGCGGTTTTTATCTGGTCTGATGGTCTCAGAGCTGATCCGCATGCGCAGGAACTTCTTACATTGTGCAGGGAAAGAAAGATCCCGGTGCTGTTCGTACATTACGAACTGTCCGGCTTACCGGCGGATGATCAGATCATGGATGCCGGGAAGACCAGTTTTGAAGACTTTGAGCGTGCGCTTGAAGAAACAAGGAGTTATCCGAAAGAAAAGCGGGACAGAGAAAAAGACAGGCGGCAGAATATTTTCGCGGCTGTTCTTGTATTCATCGCTGCCGTATTTCTGATCGGTTTCCTGTCAAAACTTTTGCCGCCCGTTTCATCCGCAGTGTCCGCGGAACCGGTCAGTGAGAGTGAAGAGATCCTTTCAAAATACGGGAACAGTATTGTCCAGGTCTGGACGATCGGATCCTTCGGGGATTCGGTATTCCGCGGGACAGGCTTTGCGGTGACAGAGGACGGATATATCGTTACGAACGCGCATGTTGTAGATCATCCTTCTTCCCGTTACCGGATCGTGGCCGGCCAGGAGGCTATGGAAGCGGAACTGACTGCTGTATCGGAAGAACAGGATATCGCGCTTCTGAAAGTATCAGGATATTTTCAGCAGTATCTTTCATTTGATGCCGGGGAAAAGGAATACGGTTATATCCTTTACGCGGTCGGTTATCCGGAAAACAAAAGAAAAACAGCCGCGGAAGGGTATTATCTGAAAGAACGTATTGAAAACGGGAAAGGCAGGTATGAGGTGATCGTCATGGATCTGAAACCGGGCAACAGCGGTTCACCGGTCATAGGACGGGACGGGAAGGTTGCCGGCATCGCTTCAGCCGTCAGTAAAGATAATGAAGAGATCGGGTTCATGGTGCCGGCTGATGTATGTATGGACTTCCTGAAAGACAAGATCTTTCTGAAATAAACATGTTGCTGCGTTATGATGGAATATAGAAAGAGAAATGAATCATGATAGAAAATGAAACGATCAGATACTACGATGATCACGCGGTATCCTATGCCGAAAGCACGGCAGGGGCACAGATGAAATATGCCCGTGAAAGATTCCTTTTCTACATACAGCCCGAAGGAAAGATACTGGACCTGGGCTGCGGATCCGGAAGGGATACGATCGTCTTTCTGGAAAAAGGCTATCAGGTCACAGCGGCGGACGGAAGTGAACAGATGTGCCGGGAAGCGGAAAGGCGGACAGGCATACCCGTGCGTCATATGCGCTTCGATGAGCTTTCGGAAAAGAATGTCTATAACGGCATATGGGCATGCGCGTCCCTTCTGCACGCCCCGTATGCGGAACTGGAAGATATCATGAAGCGGATCATGGATGCCCTGGTGCCGGAAGGCGTGGTATACGCATCATTCAAATACGGCACAAAAGAAGAAATACGGGACGGCAGATACTACACGGATCTGGATGTGGAAAGACTGTACAGGATCCTTTCCCGTGTGCCCGGATGTCTTCAGCTCGAATGCTGGAAAAGCCACGATGTGAGGAAAGAGATGAACAGCCAGATGTGGCTTAATTTCATTGCCAGGAAAACCGACCCGGCTGCGCTTGCGCCGGCAGGTATTATAGGATAATCAAGGAATACTGCAGGAGGAGGACAGATGATTCCCGAAAAATTCAAGAATTACATGTTTAATGAAAACGATTTTATGCCCGATAACTACCAATCGGAAGATGCGGAAAAGGAAAAGCTCGTCAAAAAACTGGCAGCGCTGATCACGGATGATCTGCAGATGTCAGGACGTCCGAAAAAGATCAGCCCGAATGACCCGGATTTCTGGCTGCTGGACAGACTGCTGACAAAGGATGAAGTAAGATTCATGCTGTCATTCAAAAAGAAAAGAGTCGTGAAGCTGACAGCTGCCGATCTGGCGGAGAGAAACAATATCTCCGAAGAGAAAGCAGAAGAAATCGCCATGCACATCGCGGAGATCGGTCTGCTGGAATTTGACCGTGAAAATGATGAACACCAGAAACAGTACTTTATTCCGAAATGGGTCGTAGGTTCCGGAGAATACATGATGATGAACGGGAAGCTGACAGAAGAGCATCCCGAAGTCGCGACATTCTTCAACTACGCTTCCTCTGTTCCGGTAGGCAAGGTCGCGCACATGGTGCCTCCGGGAGGCGGCGGACTGGGAATGCATGTCATCCCGGTGGAAAAAGCGATCCAGGCAGAGAACCGGGCAGTTGATCTGGAACGTCTTTCCTACTGGCTGAAGAAGTATGACAAGTATGCCGTTGATGTCTGCAGCTGCAGAAGACAGCAGCGCATCCGCGGCGAAGGCGCCGGTGATGTCGAGGATTATTACTGTATCGCACTCGGTGATATGGCGGAATATCTGGTTGAGACGAAAAAGGATGCCCGTTATGCCACCTATGATGAAATTATTGCGCTTTTGGAGAGGGCAGAGAAGAGCGGGTTTGTGCATCAGATCACGAACCTCGACGGCGAAGACAAGATCGTCGGTATCTGCAACTGCTCCAATTCCACCTGTAATGCCCTGCGCACATCTCAGTTGTTCAATACACCGAACATGTCAGCTTCCGCATATCGCGCACATGTGGACGCGCAGAAATGCGTAGCCTGCGGCAAATGTGTGGAAGTCTGCCCGGTCGGGGCGGCAAAACTTGGAAGAAAGCTGTGCCTGAAAGACGGCTCACAGGCAGAATACCCGAAGATGCTGCTGCCGGACAGTGAAAAATGGGGGCCGGATAAATGGAATAAGAATTACCGTGAAGACGCGAAGATCAACTGCTACGATACCGGTACATCACCTTGCAAAGCCGCATGTCCTGCTCATCTTGCGGTACAGGGCTACATCCGCATGGCTGCCGAAGGCAGATATCTGGATGCGCTGAAACTGATCAAGCAGGATAACCCGCTGCCGGCTGTCTGCGGCGCCGTGTGCAACAGAAGATGTGAAGACCGCTGTACGAGGGGACTGATCGATGAACCGGTCGCGATCGATGAGATCAAGAAATTCATCGCTGCCCAGGAACTGAAGGAAGAGAACAGATATATTCCCGAATGCTGCAACGATATCGGAGAGCAGTGGGATGACAGCTATAAGGTCGCTGTGATCGGTGCCGGTCCGGCCGGACTTTCTGCCGCGTACTATCTGCGCAGATCCGGATATCCGGTTACGGTTTTTGAAAAAGAAAAGGAACCGGGCGGAATGCTGAGATACGGTATTCCTTCCTTCCGTCTGGAAAGAAGCGTCATCGATGCGGAGATCGATGTCATCAAAAAGATGGGCGTTCAGTTCCGTTTTGAAACAGAGATCGGAAAAGATGTTTCGATCCAGGATCTCAGAAACGAAGGATACAAGGCATTCTTCGTTGCCATCGGCATGCAGGCAGGAAGAAAGGCCGGCATTCCGAATGAGGAATACGCTGAGTCCGGTGTTGATTTCCTGCGCCGCGCGAATGCGGATCACAGCAAGATCCTTTCCGGCAAAACAGTCGTGATCGGCGGCGGAAATGTTGCCATCGATGTTGCAAGATGCGCGCTCCGTGCCGGTGCTTCTTCTGTGGAAATGGTCTGTCTGGAAGGTCCGGACGCGATGCCGGCTGCGAAGGACGAGATCAGGGAAGCAAAAGAAGAAGGCATCACCATCAAGAACTGCTGGGGGCCGAAAGAGATCCTGGCAGAAGACGGAAAGATTACAGGCATCGTTCTGAAACAGTGTATCCAGGTCTATGACAAGGACGGGAAATTCGCACCGCAGTATGATGAAACAGAACTGAAGACAGTGGAATGTGATCATGTCCTGCTCTCGATCGGACAGGCGCCTGTATGGGGTTCCCTGCTGGATGGAACAAAAGCAGAACTGCGTCCCAACGGCACAGTCATCGCGGACCCGGTAACGCTGCAGACAGGGGAACCTGATATCTTTGCGGGCGGTGATATTTTCCATGGCGCACGCTTTGCGATCGACGCGATCGCGGACGGACGTGAGGCGATGGTTTCCATCAACCGTTTCGTTCACCCGGGTCACTCCCTGACGATCGGCAGAGATCTGCGTGAATTCATCGAACTCGACAGAGATGATATCCTTGTGGAATCCTATGACAACGCAAAACGGCAGGCACCCGGCATGAAGCCCGGAGAAGCAGCTGCCACATACGAAGATCTGCGTCTGCCGTTAACAGAAGAACAGGTACGCAAGGAAGCGGAACGCTGTCTGAAATGCGGCGCTACGACTGTTGATACGAACCGCTGCATCGGCTGCGGTCTGTGCACGACAAGATGTGAATTTGACGCAATTCATATTGAAAGAGACATGCCGCAGAATACAAAGATGTATACTGCGGAAGAAAGCAAGCTGAAGGCGATCCTGCCGTATATCGTGAAACGGGAGATCCGTATCAGGACGAAGAAGAAATAACAGGAAACCTGCCTATGTATGAAATTTATGAAACAAAACTGCATCTGACGGAAGATAATGACAGGAATGCAGAACAGAATAAGAATTATCTGAAGGAAAAAGGCATATTTATGGTCAACCTGATGGGCTCCCCCGGGGCCGGGAAAACCAGTCTTCTCAGACTGACCATCGATGCGCTGAAAAACAAATACCGGATCGGTGTCATGGAAGCGGATGTAGATTCGGATATCGACGCGGCAGCGATGCATGAGCTCGGAGTTGATGTCATCCAGGTCCACAGCAGTGGCCTTTGTCACATGGATGCGGATATGACACGCCAGGGACTGGAGAAAATGAATCTGGAAGACCTTGATGTCGTCTTCCTGGAGAATATCGGAAATCTGGTATGTCCGGCGGAATTCGATGTCGGGGCAGCGCAGAAAGTCATGATCCTGTCGGTTCCGGAAGGACATGACAAGCCTCTGAAATATCCGCTGATGTTCAAGGTCAGCGACTGTCTGATCATAAACAAGACCGATACCGCAGATATCTTTGACTTTGACATCGATACATGCCGCAGATATGCGGAAGAACTCCATCCCGGCATCACCGTCATCTCCCTGAGCGCAAAGACAAAAGAAGGAAGCGAAGCGTGGATCCGCTGGCTGGAAGAAAAAATCGAAGAATGGAGGAATGCATGAAAGTCATTGAACTGCACAAGTCTGTAACGGCATCCAATGACAGGGATGCGGAAGAACTCCGAAAAGAAATGAAAGAGAAAGGCGTGCTGCTGATCAATCTGATGAGCGCAGCCGGCAGCGGCAAGACCACACTGCTTTCCAGAACGATACAGGATCTTGAAGGCAAAGCGAAGATCGCGGTGCTGGAAGCGGATATCGAATCGGCAGTGGACGCAGAACGCATCGAAGCTCTCGGCGCGAAAAGCATACAGGTACATACCGACGGCATGTGCCACATGGATGCCGGCATGACCAGAAGAGGCATCGAGGAGATGGGCGTGGATGGCATGGATATCGCGTTTCTGGAAAATGTCGGAAACCTGATCTGCCCGGCTGAATATGATACCGGCGCCGGCAGGAATGTCATGATCCTTTCCGTACCGGAAGGGGATGACAAACCGTATAAATATCCGCTCATGTTTGAAAAGAGCGATGTCTTGGTCGTCACAAAAACAGATGCACTGCCGTACTTCGATTTTGATCTGGACAAGGTAGCCCACCGTGCCCGTCAGCTGAATCCGCATATCAAAGTCTTTCCCGTATCCGCAAAGACCGGGGAAGGAATGGATGCCTGGGAAAAGTGGCTGCTGAAGGAAACAGAAAGCTGGAAGTTCCATGCATGAGCTCGGCATCGTGACACATGTGATGAAAACACTGGAAGATGTCGCGAAGGAAAACCATGTCACGAAAATCGGTTCGGTAACACTGGAAGTCGGGGAAGTATCCGGCATCATTACGGATTACTTTACCGACTGCTGGGATTACTTCAAAAAGAAAAAGCCCCTGTTTGAAGAATCTGTCCTGAAGCTCGAGATCACGCCTGCTGTTACATACTGCGAAGGATGCGGCCGGACATATGAAACTGTCCGATACGGAAAGATCTGCCCGCACTGCGGCAGTCCGGAGACGTATCTCCTGGTGGGGAACGAATGCTCGATCAAGGAAATAGAAGCCGAAACGGAAGAATAGATGATGCCTGCATACACAGTGTATGCAGGTATTTTCTTTGTTTATCATGTATAATAAAAACCGGCATCGAACCCGCGTTTCCAACCTTTATAAAAGCGTCCGAGGTTCGGTGCCTTTCATAACGGGAAAAATCCTTTTTTTATATGCAGAATACGATATTCAGACCGTATACTATAGATACAAGGAGAACAGTAATCATGAAAAAGAATGTATTCCCTGAAGGTTTCCTATGGGGCGGCGCCACCGCAGCGAACCAGTTTGAAGGCGGATGGAACGAAGGCGGAAAAGGACTTTCCGTTCCGGACTGCACGAGCTATAAAAGCAATGTCATGAAACTGAGTTATAAAGACCAGCATTCCATTTCCAGCAAGGATATCGAAGAAGCCATGGCCAGCACGGATGTGAACAAATATCCGAAGCGGCACGGTGTCGAATTCTATCATCATTATATTGAGGATCTGGACCTGTTTGCGGAGATGGGCTTCAAGGTGCTGCGTCTTTCCATCCAGTGGCCGCGTATCTTCCCGAAAGGTATTGAAGAAGAACCGAATGAGGAAGGTCTGCAGTTCTACGAGAATGTATTTAAGGCCATGAAGGAGAGAAACATTGAGCCTCTCGTCACCCTGCATCATTATGAGATGCCCCTGTACCTTGCATTGGAGTACGGCGGATGGTATAAGCGGGAAGTTATCGATCTGTTCCTGAGATTTGTCAAAGTCTGTTATGAAAGATACGGAAAGTATGTTAAATACTGGCTGACATTCAATGAGATCGATTCCGCGTTCCGTCATCCTTTTACTACAATGGGTATGGTGGAAGACCGCTTCCCCGGAAAGAATTTTGAAGAAGTCGTATACCAGGGACTGCATCATCAGTTTGTTGCGAGTGCTCTCGCTACGAAGATGCTGAAAGAAATGTATCCCGAGTCCCTCATGGGATGCATGATCACCAAGACACTTTCCTATCCGGAAAACTGTGATCCGCAAAATGTATTACTGTGTGAAAAGGAAAACCGGAAGAATCATTTCTATTCCGATGTACAGTCACGCGGTGAATATCCTTCCCATATCTTTAAGGAATGGGAGCGGAAAGGCATTCATGTACAGTTTGAAAGAGGTGATGAGGAGATCCTGAAAGCCTATCCGGTCGATTTCATTTCATTCAGCTATTACAACACGCGTGTATCCTCGTATGATCCTTCCAATAAGGAAATGGTCAGCGGCAACCTGACATCCGGCGTCAAAAACCCGTATCTTAAAACATCAGACTGGGGCTGGCAGGTCGATCCGACTGGCCTCGAGATCTCCCTGATCCAGCTGTATGACCGCTATCAGAAACCGTGCTTCATCGTTGAAAACGGTCTCGGTGCATACGACAAGGTAGAGGAAGACGGATCCATCATCGATGATTACCGCATTGCCTACTTTGAAGGACATATCAAGGCGATCGGCGCAGCGATCGAGGAAGGCGTCCCGGTCATGGGTTATACGCCATGGGGCTGCATCGACATGGTATCCATGTCCACCAGCCAGATGAGCAAGCGCTACGGATTCATCTATGTTGATCTCGATGATGAAGGAAACGGCACCTATGCCCGTTCCAGAAAGAAATCCTTCTGGTGGTATCAGAAGGTTATCGAAACCAACGGGGACAGTCTGGCAGACGAGTAAAAACGAAGAGCTCCTGTATGGAAATACAGGGCTTTTTGTATGTTCAGAACAGCAGGAAATCATCGTATTATTGCCCGGTATTTTATATAATTGAAAAAGAAAAGGAACGAAGTTCGCACAGCACTATTACGGACTCTAACAGCGAAGAGGTATTCATATGAAAATCTATTTTATCGGGGCAGATCACGAAGTAACGGGAAGCTGTCATGTGATCGAAGTAAACGGCAGATACATCATGATGGACTGCGGCATGGAACAGGGAAGGGATATTTATGTAAATGAAGACCTTCCGGTCCCACCGTCAGAAATCGATGCGGTACTGCTGTCACATGCGCATATCGATCATTCAGGGCTGCTGCCGAAACTGATTCGGGACGGATTTCACGGAACGATCTGGTGCACGGATGCCACAAAAGATCTCTGTGAGATCATGCTGAAAGACTCGGCGCATATCCAGGAAACGGAAGCGGAATGGACCAACCGGAAAGCAAAAAGAAGCGGCAGGAAACAGGTGAAGCCGCTGTATACCGTCAGGGATGCGGAATATGCCATGCAGTTTTTCCAGGCGGTTCATTACGGGGAATCCTTTTCTCCGGCTGAAAATGTGAGTGCCAGATATGAAGACAGCGGGCATATTCTCGGAAGCGCCATTATTTATCTGACGATGCAGGAAGACGGAAAGACAAGGACACTTGCATATACAGGTGATCTCGGCAATATCAATATGCCGATCGTCAACGATCCTTCCCCCAGGGAAACAACGGATTACGTCATTACCGAAAGTACCTACGGGAACCGTCTCCATGAAAAAACAGATAATCCGATAAAGCAGCTCGCGGATATCATGAACCGGACATTTGCCAGAGGCGGCAATGTGGTCATTCCTGCCTTTGCGGTAGGAAGGGCACAGGAGATCCTGTATTTTATCCGGGAGATCCTGGAACACGATATGGTTTCTTATAAGGATTTCGATGTCTATCTGGACAGCCCGCTGGCTGAGGAAGCAACAGCGATCTTTGAGGAAAATACATTCGGCTATTATGACGAAGAGGCTATGCGGATCATCCGTGAAGGAGGTCATCCGCTTGTCTTCCCGAATCTGAAAATGGTCATTGACACGGAAGAATCCAAACTGATCAATACTTCCAGGAAGCCTTCCGTGATCATTTCAGCATCGGGCATGTGCACGAGCGGACGGATCAAGCA
>CADBPK010000018.1 GCA_902796465.1 uncultured Erysipelotrichaceae bacterium
ATCACGATAATAATCCCATACAAGATCCGATTTGATATTCAGATCCATCTGTCCGAGGTATGTGCGTCTCTGTTCCGCATATTCCAGGACCTGATCCTTATATTTATCCCATCTGCCGAAACTGATCTTTTCCGGTTCACGTTCGGAATTGTTGAAGATATCCGCTATTTCCGACGCAGCTGTATACTGCAGTCCCAGATCCCGGACCAGTTCGTATGCGTTCAGATCCGGATAGTTGATCTCCTGATAGAAGGTATTCCAGTACGGCACATCCCTGCCGTCGGGGAAGCGCACCATCAGGATCGGGAGTCCGGCTTTGCGGAAAAACATCTTGCTGAGATATTTTTCATCCGGCTGGATATATCCCTTTTCCGTCATTTCCCCGCATCCTTCCCAGAAGCGGTTCCAGTCGATAAAGAAATCCCGGTATTTTGAATCGTCACCGTTTTTCAGAATATCCTGAAACTGCGGAGACAGGACAGAAATATGATTCAGGACAAAATCCATCAGAAGACGGATATTCATCTTTTTGAGTTCTTCGATATCTTCCCTGGAAGCCAGCGCTTCGTTCAGGTCATAATTGATCACGGAAAAACCGCGGTCCAGATCCGTGTTGAAAACACTCGGCAGAATATAGAATGATTCAAAGGCATCTTCAAATTCTTTTTTCTTCAGTACACGGACGATATCCCCGAGCTGTCCGCCCATGGAATCACAGTAAGCATTCAGAAGTGTTCCTGTTTTTGTTTTATCCTGTTTCATTTTAAGGCCTCAGTATTTTTCCTTCCTTGGAGATGATGATATCCGCGTTGCTTTCCATCCTGCGGTCCAGTTTTTCCTGTTCGATTTCAAGTACCATCGTAACGAAGGCAGAATCTGCCTTTCCGTCTCTTGCCCGGAAAAGACGATATGCCTTGGTTTCTTCCGGCGTGGAGCGCAGACATACGGCGATATCTACGCCTTTGACCTGTTCTGATCCGCTGTGTGTCCATTCCAGCAGCAGTACATCGGTCCCGCTGAAGTCAACCTGGTCATACCATCTGGCATCTTCCGTTCTTCCCATGCGCTTCATCCAGATCTTCTCATCCCCGCGTTTGAATGCGGACAGGATCCAGTTGACCTGTGCGTAATCCTGTTCCTTCTCCTCACCGAGATATCCCTTCAGAGCTTCTCTTCCGTATTTCTGATAGATCTTCAGCCACGGGTATGCTTCCGCTTCCTTCGGATCGGAATCTGTTTCTTTCTTCCACAGTTCAGAAATGACTTTCTGCGCCTCTTCACTGTATGCGCCTTCTTTCAGAAGTCCCTTGAGTCCTTCGGAACGGAACACGGATACACGCTCTGCGTCATTGTATTCCGGAATACGCCGCGGATAATTATCACCGGACATTGCATAAGCGGTAATTCCTGCCTGATTCAGGTAATATGTGAGCAGCGAAGTCGTCACGCTCTTGCCGGAACCGGAGCCGCCGAAAATCGAGATGACATATTTATTGTCACCTTTCTCCTGCATCATTTTGACAAGCAGACGGAACAGTGTCTGCGCATGCGGGATCAGGGCATCCGAGATGATCACCTTGTCACCGGGCATATCCCCATGCGGCATATCCTCTACCGGTTCAGGGAACTGCCATGTATCCAGTTCATTCATTATACTTTTCAGTTTTTCCTGTAGCATATAAAAGCCTCCATATTTTTATGATTTTATTCTATCAAATTTGCATACACAGATTGTATATATCCGGTGAAAATTCATTCACAACAAAAAAAGAATCCGTTCCCTTTCCGGGTTTCGGATTCTTTTAAACAGAATAGGAATCAGCCGAGCCGTTCCGAGAAATCAGCCAGGACTTCCGAGATCCTGATCTGCTGCGGACATACCTGTTCACAGCTTCTGCACTGCAGGCATGCCTGCGGTTTCTTGTCATCCGGCAGTGCGCCGAGTGCCATCGGCGCGATAAATCCGCCGCCGGTGTAGACATGTTCATTGTACAGTGAAAGCAGATTCGGAATATCCAGACCCATCGGGCAGTGGCTTACACAGTAATGGCAGGCTGTGCACGGAACGGTACCAACGGAAAGCATTTTGTCAGCTATTCCGAGCAGCGTTTTCATTTCCGTATCGTTCAGTTTTTTGTCCTCCGCAAATGTCTCCAGATTCTTTTCCAGCTGTTCCTGACTGGACATGCCGGAAAGGATCATTGTGACGGAAGGTATGCTCTGGAGGAAACGGAATGCCCAGGCCGGAATTTCTTCATCAGGGCGGAGCACTTTCAGTTCTGCTTCATATTCAGCCGGAAGTTTTGCCAGTTTGCCGCCTCTGAGCGGTTCCATGACCCAGACCGGGATATTCCATTCATTCAGCAGTTCAACTTTTTCTTTACCGTTCTGGAATGTCCAGTCGAGGTAATTCAGCTGCAGCTGGCAGAATTCCATATCCTTGCCGTAAGCTTCCAGAAAGCGTTTGAGCACATCGATGTTCCCGTGGCAGGAAAAGCCCAGATGACGGATGCGGCCGTTCTTTTTCTGTTCAATCAGATAGCTGTATATTCCGTATTTCTCATCGTCCAGATAAGCATCGATATTCATCTCACAGACATTATGGAAAAGATAAAAATCAAAGTAGTTTACATTCAGTTTTTCCAGCTGACGTTCAAAGATCTCTTTTACATGCGGCCAGTTGGATGCGTCGTAACCCGGAAATTTCGTCGCGACATAGTAGCTGTCCCGCGGATATTCCGCAAGCGCCTTTCCCATGATCAGTTCTGAATTCTGACCATGGTAACCCCAGGCAGTATCATAATAATTAATTCCGTTTTTCATAGCTGTATCGACCATGCGCAAAGCCGCAACTTCATCGATCCTGCTGTCATCTCCTTCAATTACCGGCAGACGCATTGCGCCGAATCCCAGTGCCGAAAGTTTCATTCCCTGAAAATCTCTGTAGATCATTGTGTCTCCTCCATTTATTCATTTTCATTATAGATAGGGTCGGAAGAATTCTCTAATATTTATAATGCATATCATGTTATGCATTTTCGTAATAATACGGAAACAGAAAAACGGTTCAGGATAACCATGTCCCGACCGTTTTGTTTCTTTTTTTATATGATGTTTACTTATTCTCATCCCTGAGGAAATATGGCTGCATGTAGTCCGGCAGGCCGTTTTTCATGATAATGACAGGACTGCCTTCGATCAGCGGACGCATATAATGCAGTGCTTCTTCCGTGACTCCCGCATAGTCAGGCAGGATCCATTCATCCGGGAAGTTTCTGACAAAGTTCGCCACTTTGTCAGCATCGATCGCAAAGTACTCAACTTTATAGAGTTCGCCGGGTTTCCTTCTGACAGCGACCATTTTTCCCTTGAAGGAAGGATCAGCGGAACGCATGTGGGCACTCATGCCGAGACGGTAGGATTCCGTCCTGTCCACCAGTGACTGTTCCATCATGCCGGAACGCTGGGATGTGGAAAGGTCCAGCACCCTGCAGCGCGGAGCCACGCCGGATTCCAGGATCATCTGTTCCAGGGCTTTGGCAGCACCGCCGAGAACCGCTCGTCCGAAGAATTCGCTGCCGCCGGTCTGTCCTGCCGCTATATATGTTCCGTCCGCAAAATGCGCGCCTTCCGATACGACGACATAGCACTTGCTCTTGGATTCGATATGTTTTTTCACCTCTTCCAGGAAAACGTCTTTTTCAAATGAACGTTCCGGAACGATCAGGATATCGACGATGCCGGACAGACATGCGCTGGCCGCGAGCCATCCCGCATCCCTTCCCATTGTTTCAAGGATGAAGACTTCCTTCCGGGAAGCCGGATAAACATTCAGATCCAGCCATGTACCGAGTGCTGTTGAAGAAATATACTTCGCGGCCGAGCCGAATCCCGGACAATGGTCTGTCTGGATCAGGTCATTGTCTACCGTTTTCGGGCAGCCTATGAATCTGTGGTTCGTGATGCCCTTTTCCGCGCAGTATTCCGTCAGCGCCGCAACGGTATCCATCGAATCATTTCCGCCGATGTAGAACAATGTCTCGATATCATGTTTGTCCATAATGGAAATGATCTTTTCAAAATCTTCGATCTTATATCTGTTCGGTATGTAACGGCATGCGCCGAGAGCACTCGACGGCGTCTGCTGGAGG
>CADBPK010000019.1 GCA_902796465.1 uncultured Erysipelotrichaceae bacterium
ACATCATGTTCTTTCCAGTCACCGCCGTTGTTGCTGTGGTTGAGGATCAGCGGCTGCATGTTGTCCATTGCGTGGGCGTATCTGGATTCCGGTGTTTCCGCTGCTTCAAATTCGTCAAACAGCGCTGTGAGTTCCGCTTTCTGATCTTCGGGCAGAAGGGAAAAGATTCTTTCCTTTGCGGCATTTTCCCTTTCCTTCTGTGTTTTCAGTCCTTCTTCATCATATGCGTAGGTATCGCCGGCATCGATCTCCACGATATCGTGGATCAGGCACATCATCATAACTTTGGCGATATCCACTTCCTCATTTGCGTATTCTTTCAGAAGGTAAGCCATGACGGACATATGCCAGGCATGTTCCGCGTCATTTTCCCTTCTGCCGTGAGAAGAGAGATGTGTCTGCCGGAATATGTTTTTTTCCTTATCTATTTCCAGGACAAAATCCAGCTGCTTCTTCAGTCTTTCATTCATAGGCTTTTCCTTTGTCTTACTGTATCAGGCCGAAGTGGATCAGTGCCTTCTCCACCCCGTCGTGTTCCACATCATCCGTTATATAGTCAGCGATCTCCTTCAGTTCTTCCGCGGCATTTCCCATGGCTACAGCGAGAGAAACGTGTTCCAGCATCTGCCTGTCATTTCCGCCGTCTCCGAATGCCATCGTTTCCGAAAGATCAATGCCGTAGTATTTCAGAAGCTGGTCAATACCATTCTGCTTTGTTCCGCCGATCGGTGAAATATCGCAGAACGAAGGATGCCATCTGGCACTGGTGCAGCGGGTCAGTTTTTTCATCAGTTCCTTCTCTTCATCTTCACTGATAAAAGCCATACACTGATAGATCTTTTCATGCAGGACACCGGAAACATCACCGGCCGGATGATTGTCATTCTTCGTGATGGAATGGATCAGGTCCACACGTTCATCACGGTAGTTGAATATCTTGTTGTGCTCCATGGTAAAGCCGCATGGAAAAGGATGTTTCTCAAGTTCTTCCAGAAGGATGGCAAGATCTTCCTGCGGCACGGTATTCTCGTAGATGACCTTGTCATCAACGTAACAGTACTGTCCGTTCA
Organism: uncultured Erysipelotrichaceae bacterium; assembly: GCA_902796465.1. Lineage (GTDB taxonomy): Bacteria > Bacillota_I > Bacilli_A > Erysipelotrichales > Erysipelotrichaceae > Bulleidia. The sequence continues at coordinate 1,071 of CADBPK010000019.1, forward strand.
GTGTTATATATCCGTCAAAGGTCAGGCCTTCAAGGCAGGAGAGACCATCTTTCCCTCTGCCTGTCGCGATGAAAACACGGATGCCGTTTTCCCTCAGCTTCTGCAGTGCCCTGCGTGCCGAATCCGGTATCTCATGTGTCTCAAAGCTGACCAGTGTACCGTCTATATCAAAGAAAACTGCCTTAATCATTTTTTCCTCCGTAGTGAAGAAGCCAGTTATATGCTGCACCGATCATATTGGCTTCTGAGCTGAAATGACATACATCAATATCACATAATGGAATCCCGAATGCTTCCAGCATGGCGCAGGCATCACGGAATTTTGCTTTCAGATCCCGGATGAAGCGTTGGTTTTTACTGACACCGCCGCCGATGACGATCTTTTCCGGATCCAGTGTCATTTTCATATTGAAGAGGACAAGCGTCAGATTGTCCAGCCAGCTGTCATAAACTGCCAGTGTTTCCGGATCTTCATTTTCGATCCATTCGAATACTTCTTTTCCGCCGATCCGTTTTTTATTTGCATCAATTTTGATATCGGTATTAAAGGATGACACTTCAAAATCTGCCGGATCCATTTTCTTCGCAGCTGCGACCTGCATCAGAAAACTGCTCATCCCTGCCGCTGCTGCAGCGCAGTTTGACATATCATAATTCCCCGGCTTCATCATGATGCCGCTGATCTCTCCGGAAGCGAAATGCCCGCCCTTCCGCAACTTGCCGTCCATGACGATGGCACCGCCGAGCCCGCTGCCGATGATGCAGGCTGCCGCATTTTCTATACCCTGCAGGGAACCTTTCCACAATTCTGCCAGGATGGCTGCTTTTCCGTCATTTTCCACAGAAACAGGTTTATCGATAAAGTCCAGAAGTTCCGGAATGTTCTTTCCGCCCAGGATCGCAGTATACGCACCGGCAGATGCCGCATATCCGGCTTCACTGTTTATTACACCCGGCATGGAAATGGCAACACCATCAATATCTTCCGCAAACTGCTCATAGATCTTTCTTGTTGTATCATAGTATTCCTGCACACTGCCGAGCGGTGCCGGCACTGTTCCGGTTTTCGTGATTACCGCATTTTCATCAGTGATTCCGTATTTAATATATGTACCGCCATAATCGAATGTAAGTAACCGCATAAATATACCTCTTTTCTTTCTCAATCGTATCACAGATTACCACCGCTCCAAAATAAATAAAAAGCCGCATATCCTGCGGCCTGATTTCAGAAACTCTTAGTATATTTTCTGCCGAATAATTTGGCGCTGATGAATGAAGAGATCTTTTTGATCCAGTTCACTTTCCCGGCATAGAAATACGGAATCTCGCAGATATCCCCCGGTTTCATTTGACCGGATGACAGCTGTCTGAGCAGCCAGACATTGAACAGCCTTTCGGCAACTCTGCCCGGATATCGTTTTTCAAAATCTGTCAGTCCTTCCGATCCGAACCGTTCTTTCAGTTCAAAGAGAATGTCAAACAGCCATGTACAATACGCGTCTGCCAGAGGTTTCGGGGCAATAAACATATTGAACATATACCCTTCCCGCCGTGCCATGAAATCATCATAATCCGGAAGATATTCCGGACACTTTTCCGCGATCACTTCACGGCACATGTCCAGCTGTTTTCCGTCAAACGTATGATCATAATGGGAATAGATCGTTTCGATATAATATCTGCGCTTTTTTGGAACAATGATCTTATGTGTATACAGCAGCGGCTTCAGTTCTTTTTCCTTCAGTACGCTTCCGAGAGGATCACGGCGGATCTTGTTTCTGCTTCTTTCAAGCGTGAAATACCTGCGGTAATGGACAAGTCCGATATAGCGGCAGTCCAGGTTTTTCCATGCCCAGTACAGACCTGTCAGTTCGGAAAAAGCACTGTTCATCCCGCTGATATTGTCTCCGGTGTCATCCCGTACAAAACCGATATCTTCTTTTCCTTCCGCACCGACATGAACCGGCAGGTACATCGGATCCTGCGGCACTTCTGATTTCTTATGGCACGCAACCAGAATCTGTATATCCCTGCTCATTACTGCGCTCCCTGTTTCGTAAATACGGAAATGAATGTCTTGAAGAAGATCTTGATATCTGTCCATAGATTCTGATGATCGATATAGTACATTTCCATCTTCTGCCGCTCACCTGTTTCATAAGTGGCGTTATTGCGGGCATATGCCTGCCAGTAGCCTGTCAGACCGGGTTTCGCGCTGAGGAACTTGGCGATCATGTTTCCGTACTTTTCAGTCTCTTCCATGACGATCGGACGCGGCCCGATAATGGACATGGATCCGCCGAGAATATTGAACAGCTGCGGCAGTTCGTCCAGACTCGTCTTGCGCAGGAATCTACCGAGTTTCAGAATACGTGGATCATTGTCGATCTTGAACTCTCTCTGATACTGGGACAGCTGTTCCGGTGTCAGAAGTTTTTCAAGATCACCGGCATCCATACGCATACTGCGGAATTTATATACACGGATCTTCTTCCCATGGAGCCCGATGCGTTCATGCCCGTAGAGCGGCGTTCCTCCGTCATCCGCTATAACCAGCATTGCGATCACCAGCATAACAGGAGAAAGGATAATGATACCGGCCGCTGAAAGTATGATATCAACCAGCCGTTTGAAACCGAGATAAGCCATGAAAGACGGTGTCTTTTTTTCTGTATATGCCGAACGGTCATATTCCATCGGCATTCTCTCGATATTGTAATCCCGGATAAATGCGAGTTCTTCCTCTGCCTCTGCCCTTGTAAACCGGCGGGAAGACTGCAGCGTGATATACCGAAAGAACATCGTCATGAAAATAGAAAGATCTTTTACGATGTTCCAGTCGCTGACATATTCCTGGTCCATAGCGGCAATTTCCGAAGAACTCTTTGATTTTTCCGAACTCCAGTATCCGACGATACCCGGCGGGACAGAAAGATTGCCGCGCTGTTTTGTGCTCATCTTCAGGAATTCAGGCAGCGATGGTGCCTTTGGTCCGAAGAAGCTCATTTCCGATGACAGGACATTCAGGATCTCCGGCAGGCCGTCCAGATGCAGCACCTTCAGGAAGGTGCCGATCGCAGTCAGCGGAAGTTTCTTTGCACGGATCTTTTCATCCGCGTCCAGCCTGTAGATACGGAAACGATACTGATAGAAACGATGTCCGTTTTTGCCGACACGGATGCGACGTATCATAACAGTGCCGGGTGATTCAAACAGGTCAAAGATCCATGTGATCACGAATACCACAATAAACACCGGAAGCAGCAGAAGGCCAAGCAGGATGTCGCACAGACGCTTCATGAGCATCTGTCTCTTCGGCATCGGCATTGCCATATGATAACTGATGACAGCACAGTCTCCGATCTGATCCAGCTTGCGGTAGGAATCAGATGTATCGTACTGGTCAATATACAGATGGACCGGTTTTCCCATTCTGCGGAATTCACGGATCCATGAAGAAACAGTTGAAGAAGGCATATCCACCGGCAGCAGCATTACAGAATCCGCATCGATCTTCAGGATATCCTCCTGGATATGCATCGGATCGGATACGATCTCGATCCCGCTGACAGATTCACCTTTGGCATGCCGGTCTGTGATAACCGCACCAACCAGTGAAAACCGCCAGTCGACAGAACTCTGGATCTTGTGGATGACCTGGTCAGCGGCTTCATAGTTGCCGACGATCAGGATCTTTTCCGCGTATTTGCTGTTCTGATAGCGGGCAAATACGATTTTTTTCATCAAGACACGCGCCGCAAAATCCACGATCAGGAAGATGCCCGCAAATATTGCAATGAATACACGGGAATAGGCTTCCGATGCCTTGGTGAAAAACATATATGTCTGCATCAGAACAACGACATATACGATCATTTTCGCTGATGCGATAAATTCCCTTGTGGTGCTGCGTTTCAGATACTGTTCGTCATTGTATAAGGACATGATATTGGTGATGATATACGCAATGATCGCCACCAGCATCAGTCTCTGATAAACCTCCCCCATCATCGGCTTCCAGGTATTGACAAACGAGAAGCGGATCTTCTGGGCAAGCATAAAAGAGAGGATACAGGAAATAATATCCACAAAATTGACGAGATATAATGTATAGCGTTTCAGATTACTCATTCCTGACCTCTTTACGGAAAATACGGAGAATATCCCTGTTTTCCGTCATGACAGCTGTACACATCATCAGCGTCAGCGGATATGTGTACGGCATGAAGGTATGATACTCCAGAACGGAAGATAATAAAAGCACTGCGATAATAATGATGCCGTATATGTTTTTCTTCCGGATCTGTGTATAGAACATATAAATAAAACCAAGCGTAAACAGAATCTCAAACAGGATCCCGTAATCAACGGTATCTTTCACAAAGGAAAAATCGATCCAGTTGTAATCACTTCCCATCCCCTCACCGGTAAAGCCGGAGCCGACCCAGTCAAGGTATGTACCGAACAGGTGCAGTCCTGTTTCGGATACGACCTGATGCGCGACACGGAGACGGCCGCTCAGGATACTGTTCAGTTTATGCAGGAAAGCATTGTCCGGATTGTATAAGAATGTCAGAAGGAACGGGACACCTGTTACAAACACTGTATAAACTGAGCACATCCACAGGCGGATCTTCCCGGTAATCTTTTCATGATTAAGACAGGCAGCCGCAGCAAGTGTGGATGCCAGAATGATCATAAAGAAATCATTGCGGGCATTCGTCAGTTCAAACATCAGGAGATTCGCCAGGTTGATCATCAGATAGTCCGGTATTCTGAACGAATCTTTTTTCAGATAGATATACATCAGGACGATGAAAAAGAAATGACCGTGAAAATCCAGCGGATAAATATATCCGAGTGACTGGCGTATCATATCACTGCCTGTCCTGCCGATCGTGACCTGTTCCTTTATGCCGAGATGAAACAGGACGATGGTCAGGATCATGAAGAGAATATGCACAAAAAAGATACCGGTGATATGTTTGTCAAATCCCGTATCCGCGATCCCTGTCAGCATCACCAGGAAGATCAGCGGCTGCATATGCGATGTGGACAGAAAGATGCCCAGCGCAACGACGCCGCATACCAGAAGAAGAGCATGATCCGCAATCCATCCGGTTATCGCGGAAAAATATGATATGCCCGGTCTTTCTTCGTGATATCTGACAACGCTCCAGTAAACTGTATCAAATGCCAGCATGAGAAAAAGCGCGTATGCGGGAATACGCATCTTCTTCATGAAAAACATTTCAGTTTCCGTATATTTAGTAAGCCACGGCAGAGAGACCGCATAGTAAAACATAAGTGTCAGTGTTGCGATCTTTGCCTTGTGATCATGCAGAAATTTCATTGTTCTCCTCATCCAGCTTTAAATACTTCCGCCATGAGGCAAGGGAAGTCAGGTACGGGAACGCTTCACGGTAAGCCTTCTGCGCATCCTTGTAATGTGCATCCAGAAGCCGGTTGATCTTCAGATAATAACCGATACTGCGCATCAGCAGACGGTAGCTCTTTTTCCCCCGGATCCCTTTATGTGTGTCAGGATCAAACAGGATGATCTCATTTTTGCGGAATAAGGCATATGGCCAGATTCCCATCGGGAAAGGATATACTTTATCTTTTTTTGCAGGGAAGATCCAGCCATTGGCTGTTGCCGCATAGAAGAGTTTGTTTCTCTTGATGCGGTTATCGTAGATCTCCTCTACTGTTTCCGGGTTGGAATATGCTTCGATCTCGCGTATGACTTCCGGATCGTCCGTCAGTTCATCCAATGGTTTCATCGCATATCCCTTATGTATGATCTCCATATTCTTTTCTTCCGGATTCAGCGAAGAAAGGTACTCCGGTCCTTTCAGGAAGTCTTCAACTGCTTCCACGACCAGGGCGGCGTCATCATAACGGTAACGCAGTGTATTCGCCAGGATACGCTTCCAGCAGTATTTCTTCATTGCCTTCAGATTTCCGTCTTCATAGTAAAGCGCGTCCGTCAGCATGATATTCCGTACATCATAATAGGAAAGCGTTGAAGAACGCTTGTTCTCAAATCCAGGTGACCATACACATATCCCGTTGAGCAGAATAAATCCGTTATGATTGCGCAGTCCGTATTCCGTATCATCATTGTGGATAAAGATCGGCAGCGGCAGATTATCCTCTGACGCGACAGAAAGCGGATAACAGGCAAACCACCATGGGGCGTAGTCGGGATCATCCGGTGTCTCATTGAGGATGACATTTTCACGTTTCCTCAGATCCAGTCCGGGGAACCTCGTCCAGCAGTCGGTGCCGTTCCAGTGGCTGCCGCCTTCATGGGAGGAGTACTGCATATCTTCC
>CADBPK010000020.1 GCA_902796465.1 uncultured Erysipelotrichaceae bacterium
CGTTGAAGGGTATAAGAGAGTTATTGCGACGATCACCTATGATGTTACAGACTCACCGGGCGGTCTGATCTTAACCAGGGATTTTCCTTTTGACCGCTATACCGGCATCTGCTTTGACACGACAAATGAACTGTCTGAGCATATCGGAGCAGGTGAATCGGAACAGATCGAATCAGCACAGACCGTTGAATATGAAGGAAAAGAGTACAAAGTATCATATACATTCAAAAGAACAAATAACTGGCCTGAGCTGATTGTAGAGTCGATAGTCCTGTGTCCGCAGGAGTATGACGGAACGGTATTTGCTGTGAGATATGCGGATGACAAATCCGACGAACTTGACACCGCCTTTGACTGGACTGTTATTCATACGATCGATGAACTGCCGTATTACAATACGGTCGATACGTTCTACTTTACCCTGTCCAATCAATAGTCTGAAAAACCGGGATTCTATAGCTATGTAGTGACCTGCTGAAAAAAGCAGGTCTTTTAAATCCGGGATGTTCCGTATCTTTTTCCATTCCTGACAGGTTACAATGTTTACAGGAAAATATACGTATGAAAAAGATCCGAAAACATATATGCTTTCACGGCCGCGTACAGGGTGTCGGCTTCCGGTATACTGCCATCACCGCCGCTGAATCCATCGGCGTTACCGGCTGGGTGAAAAACGAAAGAGACGGCACCGTAACCATGGAAATACAGGGAAGCGAAGAACAGATCGATCATGTTCTCCAGATACTGAACGAAGACAGGTATATCCGGATCCGCAGTATGGATGTGCAGACAATACCTGTTGATGAAAGTGAAAAGGACTTCGGCGTTAAATTCGGAGGATGGTTCTGATCCATAAGAAAGGAAGATATCTATGATACGAAATATACTGTTTGACATGGGCAACGTCCTGATCCGTTTCGACCCGGACCGGTTTATGAATGATCTCGGCTGTACGGAAAAGGAAAAGAAGATCCTGATGAGCGAACTATTCCGCTCGATCGACTGGGTCGCATCAGACAGAGGCACGATCGATGAAGAAGAACTGATCCGCCGTGCCTGTGAAAGAACAGATCCCTCCCTGCATGACAAGATCCGGGAGCTGGCAAATCACTGGCACCGTAACCATCTCATGATCGAAGGAAGTGAAGAACTGGTATCCGAGTTATATGAAAACGGATATGAACTGTATCTTCTGACCAATGCGGCTTTAAGGCATCATATCTACTGGCCGCAGTATCCCGTTTCCCGCTATTTCCCGCCGGAACGCGTCTTCCTTTCCGCTGATCACAAATGCATGAAACCGGGTCCGGAATTCTTTGAAGGAGCTGTGAAACTGTTCTCCCTGAAGAAGGAAGAATGCATATTCATCGATGACAGCGTCCTCAACGCGGAAGGTGCCGTACACTGCGGCATACAGGCGATCGTATTCAACGATGATATTGATGAATTGCGCAGGAAAATGAAAGCAGTCGGCGTACGTGTAAAATAACGAAAGATCATATATTTTATCCGGGAGTTGTATATGCAATATAAGGAATACGGAAAAGGAAACACAGATACCATCATCCTGCTTCACGGCGGCGGTCTTTCCTGGTGGAATTTCCGGTCTGAGGCAGAACTTCTGCAGGAAGAGTATCATGTCATCCTGCCGGTTCTCGACGGTCACGCCGACAGTGACAGACCGTTCACATCCATTGAAGACAACGCTTCTGAACTGATCTTGTTCATTGATGAGGACTGCGGCGGACAGGTACTGCTTATAGGAGGATTGTCACTCGGTGCGCAGATCCTGCTGGAAACACTGTCACAGCGAAGCGATATCTGCAGATATGCCCTTGTTGAAAGTGCAGCTGTCATACCTTCCAAACTGACAAATGTCCTGATCGGGCCTGCCTTCGGCAGCAGCTACGGTCTGATCAAAAACAGAAGCTTTGCGAAAATGCAGTTCAAAAGCCTGCGTATCCGGGAAGACCTCTTTGAAGATTATTACCACGATACCTGCAAGATATCCAAACCGGATATGATCGCTTTCATGAAAGCAAATACTTCCTATTCCCTGAAAGAATCCCTTGCGGATACAGCTGCGCAGGTCCATATTCTTGCCGGGGAAAAAGAAAACCGGGAGATCCTGCGGTCAGCTGACCTGATCCAAAAAGCACTCCCTTCAAGTTCCCTCAACATCCTGCCGGATCTGCATCACGGGGAGTTCTCCCTCAATTACCCGGAACAGTATGTCCGGTATATGAGTGAAATGATCCTGTAAACATTTAAACAGACATCTTCCGTAACCCGGGAGATGCCTGCTTTATGATTTATTTACGGATTACATGTTCCGCAGGGAATATATCCCTCCTGTATCAGACTTTCCCTGTCCGCGCGGACTGCTTTTTTGTTTTTCTCTTTCATGTTTCTGACACCGTCGCAGTCCGGATAATGAAACCGGAGTGTACGGATATTGATAATATAATCATTTTCTGCCGGTTCGGAACGGGTGATCTCTTCTGTCCTGTGACTGTCTCCCGTCAGGTATTCGATCTCTACACCGGGCTGTACATTATGACAGAAAACACAGAATTTTAGACCTTCCCCATGATCCTCTATGGAAACTGCTTCCAGCAGGACTCCCCTGCATACCAGTTCATCATCTATGAATACCGGTACTGATCGGTACAGCACATGATTCCCTGTACTCCGGATATAATCCGCAGTCATATTCTCATATGCCAGCATACCCGTAATATTCATGTACCTTGTCCCTGTAATTAACTGTCTCGCATCGTTGTCGCCGCAGAGTTCATAGGCGATCAGATGACATCTGTTGTACAGATATTTATCCTCGATCAGGTCATCATACCGTACTGTTTTCCAGCCGGACGGACGGATCATCCCGATGGATCCGCGGGGCTGGTCCGGTATGGTTTCCGGTCCCAGCAGCGCTTCAGCTGTACCGCATCTTCCTTCTGCATCAAGCTCTGAAAGACGCAGGTATGTTTCCATTACTTCCGGGTAATCCGTAAATGAGGGTTCGTTCTCATTGATTACGGTTACCGCTTCCCCTGTATACTCCGGGATCTCCGGGTTTTCTTCCGGCATTGTCTCCTCATAATGATTTGCGGCCGGCAGGACATTGCTTTTGCCTGTATGCAGATACGGAAGGATCACAAAAAAACATAAGCCCAGCAATACTGCCGCAGCCATAACCGCTATACATATCTTTACGATCTTATGAGACTTCCTGCGCATTCTTCCCTGTTTCCTGCTTTTTATAATATACCAGATTAAAAACCCGGATATGCGTACCAGTCTGCATGAAATATAAGATTCATTCAGAATCATTGACTCACATAAAAAAAGTGCTATATTACGCTGTATGAAAAAGCTAATAAGTACATTTATCGCGGATTGTGTCGCATTGTTCATCGCTGACGGCCTGTTCTCGCAGGTAAGCTTTGCGAACAACACCGCCATCGTCGCTGCAGCTTTCGCACTGGCAGTACTCAATATGTTTGTAAAGCCTGTGCTGAAATTCATATCCCTGCCTGTCACATTCCTGACATTCGGCCTGTTCTCCCTGATCATCAACGGGGCTGTCATTATGTGGGCATTCAACCTCACTGACGGCGCAGGCATTACCGGAATGGGACCGGCAATACTGACCTCAATCGTTGTCAGTATCGTGACCAGTGTCATATGCGGCAAGGACGATGACTGATAAGTAAATGATCAGTAAACAGAAGTGTTTTCGGAAAATACTTCTTTTTTGTTTTTCATGTTATTACAGTTACTATTGTGAGAAAAAACTATTCGAGAAAATGGTTACCGATATTATTACCGATCATTTTGAGAAAGATTACTATGAAAATGAACTCCATAAGCGCTTGAGATTATATATTAAAAAATTATAGTTTTCCCTCTGATATGCAATAAACCGGAGCTGTCTCCGGTTTATTTTATTATTCCAGCCCTGACATGGATGTCTTGCCGGTCAGTGCTTCGAAGTCCTTTACGAAGTCATTGATCGCACCGTCGATCGCCAGGTTCTTTACAAAACCTTTGATGACATCCGCGGCACATGTGGCATTGCCGACGCCGTATTCCGCCAGTTCCAGTACCTGCTGGCTGTTCTTGAACGACGCTGCCAGTACTTCACAGTCCATGCCGTTGTTTTCCAGGATATTCTGGATCTTCTTTACAACTCCGACGCCGTCATATCCCATGTTGTCGATACGGTTGACATACGGAGCGACATAGGAGGCGCCCGCCTTGGCTGCCAGATATGCCTGCATCGGTGTATAGACGACCGTACCGCAGGTAGGAATGCCTTCCTTCTTCAGTGCCATCATGGCCTTGAAGCCTGTCGGGGTGGAAGGAAGTTTGACTACCGTATTCTTCCCCAGAAGTTCCATGATCATATGGGCATCTTTGATCATTCCTTCGTATGTCAGGTCAACTGCCTGGGCAAAGATGATTTTGTCTTCCCCGATGATCTCACGGATCGCCTTCAGCGTTTCCCTCGGATCTCTTTTTGCCTTTGCGAGAATGGACGGATTGGTTGTAACACCGTCTACCGGGTAATATTCATTCAGTTCTCTGATCGCTTCAAGATTCGCGTCATCAATAAACAGTTTCATCTTTCTTTCCTTCTTTCTATTACAATGACTGTTCTGTTCTTCCGATAATGTCATCCTGTGTCTTCCTGGACAGTACATTGAAGAATGCGCTGTATCCGGCAACACGGACAATGAGGTCTTTATGTTTCTCCGGGTGTGCCTGCGCATCCAGCAGGGTCTCCCGGGATACGATATTGTACTGGACATGGTAACCGTGCAGACGGTTGAAGAATGCCCTCAGCATCATTTCCAGTTTCTGTTTGTTTTCTTCTGTCGACAGCATCTGCGGCGTCATCTTCTGGTTCAGCAGGACACCGCCCGTGATCTTTTCGGTCGGAAGTTTTGTGATGGACTTGAATACTGCTGTCGGTCCGTTCTTGTCCGCATTGTGCGCCGGTGAACATCCTTCCGCCAGCGGTTCTTTCGCGTTCCTTCCGTCCGGTGTTGCCATCGTACCCATACCCTGGCCGACGTTGGCACTGATGGAAGATGTTCCGGCATAGCGGATACCGCCAATGGGGCCTCTTGCGTAGCGGGTGCTTGGATACTTCCTGATCTCATCGATGTACGGTTCATAGCATTCCACCGCGAGATCATCCACATAATCGTTGTCATTGCCGTACTTCGGCGCTTCATTGACCAGCATTTCCTGGATCTTTTTATTCTCTTCGCTTTGGAAGTCATCGAGGATGGCATTCCATAACTGTTCCGGCGTGATCTTCTTTTCTTCGTAGACCAGCTTTTTGATCGCTGCCAGGGAATCCGCCATGTTGGCAATGCCGACCTGCAGGCCGGAGATGAAGTCATAGACCGCACCGCCTTCCTTGATCGTCTTTCCCCTGCCGATGCAGTCATCGGTCAGCGCGGAGCACAGGATATCCGGTACATCTCTTTCACTTGCCTTGTCGATCGCGTTTTCCACGATGACGCTGTATCTTGTATATTCGCGCAGTGTCTTGTCCCATACTTCCTTCAGCTCGTCATAGTCTTTCCACTCCGTGAAGGAACCATAACCCTTTGTGAATCTCTTCCCGCTTGTCAGGTCCACGCCATTGTTCATGGCGCATAACAACAGTCTCGGGAAGTTGACGTAGGACATGCCGGTGCAGCGGTATCCCCATTTGCCTGGCACTGCTGTTTCCACACAGCCGATCGCGCTGTAGTTGTACGCGTCTTCTTCCTTAACGCCCCAGTTGATGAAGGAAGGAATGATGACTTCGTCATTGTTGAAGGCGGGCATGCCGAAGCCGAGCTTCATGACTTCGATGCACTCATCAAAGAATTCCTTGTTCAGGTTGGCGTGATACCGGACGGTCAGGTTCGGCTGCGTCAGCCTTGTCTGCGCTACCGACTGCAGCACCAGGAAGCTCAGTTCATTGACAGCGGCCTTTTTGTCCGTTGTCTGTCCGCCGATCGTAACATTCTGGTACATCGGGGAACCGGCGGAACTTAATGTATGCGCCTGGCTTCTGACTTTGTTTATGGTAAGTGTCTTGATCCAGAGACACGTCAGCAATTCCAGTGCTTCCGCCTTTGTGATCCTTTCGCTCTTCAGGTCATTGATGAAATACGGATACATATACTGGTCGAATCTGCCGTAGCTCAGGGAATGTCCGTTGGATTCGATCTGCAGGATCAGCTGGATGAACCAGACGGACTGTACTGCTTCTTTGAAGGAAGAAGCCGGTTCATACGGTACTTTTGCGCAGATCCTGCTCATTTCCAGCAGTTCCGCCTTGCGCTTTTCGTCTGTTTCCTGCTCTGCCTTTTCTTTTGCCAGCGCGCTGTATCTCTTCGCAAATGTATGGACCGCGTCGATCACGGTCAGGACTGCTTTATAGAATACATACTTATCGATGGATTCCGGGTCTGTCAGATCCAGTCCGTCTTTCAGCGCCCTTGTTCTTTCCTCATATCCCTTCAGGCCTTCTTTTAATACCTTTTCATAATTGACTGCCAGATGCGCGTC